>JAOZLO010000006.1:8450-23213 GCA_029934775.1 Desulfocapsaceae bacterium | reverse complement strand
CGATAATGACCAGAATTACGATGAGTTCCGGCATTCCAAGTCCAAACATAAAATTTCCTCACCAAAATGACATCAGTACACGACAAGTACACGAGTTTGCGTCTGTCGCAGGTTTTTGTGCAAGTGACATTAGAGCAGTCTGTAAAGAAAGTCAAGCCTCTCGTCATGGCCATGGGCGCTAAGAATATCAGTTACCACTTTCAATGTTACTGCAGTGCGTGTTGTGATATATATTCTCTGATATCTTTCTCTTCGGCCTCCATAATTTCGCAACGTGATTCAGCTTCCATGATTCCAGAAAGTACACCTACAGTGGGGGGGAGGACTCCCGTTGCGCTATTGACTATTTCACTGAATTTGGCAGGATGGGCTGTTGCCAGGCAGATCATGGGGACACCTGCCGTTTTAAATTTTTCTGCCGCTTTAATACCAACAGCTGTATGGGGGTCAAGTATATAACCATATTCTTTATAGAAGTTCAAAATTGTGTTGGAAACTTCATCTTCAGATATACTGGTTGCTGCGAAATCACGACGTATCTGTTCCTGATAATCTGTCAGGTCAATGGTTCCATTACTGGAAAATTCTTCCATAAGTTCAACTGTTTTAGTCGAATTCTGGTCCATCAGGTAGTAGAGATAGCGCTCAAAGTTTGAAGCAGCCTGGATATCCATTGATGGACTGGATGTGATTTTCACGTCCCCAAGGGAGTAATTGCCACTGTTTACAAAACGACAGAGGATGTCGTTCGAGTTAGTGGCCAGGGTCAACTGGCGTACTGTCCCTGCCGGGAGCATTTTTTTTGCAATAAAGCCAGCAAAAATATCGCCGAAATTTCCGGTGGGTATTGTAAAATCAAGAGAAGAGTCTTTTTCGTGAGTTATTACATGAAGACAGCTGTGAACATAATATACCACCTGGGCGAGAATTCTGGCCCAGTTGATTGAATTAATGGCACCGAGATTGTACTGGTTTTTAAATTCAACGTCACCAAAGAGCGATTTTACTATAGCCTGCCCATCGTCAAAAGAGCCCCGAATGGCTATGTTGAAAACATTGCTGTCGGTGACCGTTGTCATCTGTTTTTCCTGTACCCTGGAGACGCGCTGGTGGGGATGCAGTATGAAAATATTTATTCTTTCTTTTCCTCTGACACCGTATATCGCTGCACTTCCGGTATCCCCTGATGTTGCCCCTAGAATATTGAGTTTCAAATCGTTTTTCTCAAGTAGATACTCAAATAGATTCCCTAAAAACTGTAAGGCTATATCTTTGAACGCGAGGGTGGGGCCGTGGAAGAGTTCGAGGATATGAAAATCTCCGTAATGTACTATTGGTGTGATTTCCTCGTTGCTGAATGTAGCGTATGACCGATTGATGATATCTTTCAGGCTGCTTGACGGAATATCGTCTATGAACCGGCTCATGATTTCAAAGGCAAGATCCGGATAGCTCAATTCTTTCCAGGAAACAAGGGTTTCAGATCCTATCCGGGGAATGGTT
The DNA here is from genome assembly GCA_029934775.1 of Desulfocapsaceae bacterium. Classification (GTDB taxonomy): domain Bacteria; phylum Desulfobacterota; class Desulfobulbia; order Desulfobulbales; family Desulfocapsaceae; genus Desulfomarina. Next base: position 21,710 of record JAOZLO010000006.1, on the reverse strand, counting down.
CGTGGAAGCAGGAGGCCGCCGTCTTCGGCTAAACCCATCATTACTGCCTGTGTAAAAGACAGGGAGGAGACTCCTCCCCTGGTGCTTAAATATTGCATAATTACTCTAACTCCCTTCTACTTCCACACGTTTAGCTTCGTGCCAAAGTCCTTCCAGGTCGTAGAATTTTCGTTGCTCATGATAGAAAATATGGACAACCACATCATCAAAATCAAGAAGAACCCACATCCCGTCGTGTAATCCTTCCGCATTTGATGCCTTTACCCTCTTCGAACGTAACTTGCTTTCTATGGCTTCGGCGAGACCCTGAACGTGACGGGTGGATTTGCCGTTCATGATAACAAAGTATTCGGTAAAAGTGGTGAGGCCTCTGACATCTAAAATAACAAGCTCTTCAGCTTTTGTGTCAAGAGCGACTTGTGCACATATCTGGGCCAGTACACTTCCACTCTCGTCACGGTATTCTGTCTTTATCTGTTTCATAACTTGTTTTGACCTTTTCTGAGGGAGCTGTCAATTTTTTTTTGTTTTATTTCTGGATTTCCTCGGGGGAAATTCAAAGCTGATCTTGCCGTTATTCGCCAGGAGCAGGTAAGCATCAAAGGGTCTTCTTTTTTTGGAAATAAAACCCTCAATCAATGCAGTTTTACCGTCTTTCAGGAGCTGCTGTATGTTTTCTGTCGTCAGCTGTTTAGATAAAATTATTTTACTTATTCTGAGTCCGTTTTTTTCATCTCCGTCGAGTGCCGATTCGGACATAAATGCAGCAGGTGTTTCAAAGACCTTTGTTTTATCTGTCGGTGAGAATCCAAGCGATGGACTTTTTTTTATGGCATCGATATCAAGGTCCGCAGTTGAATCAGCAAAAATGAACTCAATTTTATTTTTTGCCAGGCGCAGTGATGCGGCAAATGGCTTTCCTTTTTTGGATCTGAAATCACTGAAAGGTCCAATGGTTTCTCCTTTAAGAATAGCCACTATCTCATCATCGGCCATTATTCTTCCACCGAGAATTTTCCGAATGGAAATATTTTCATCTTTTGAAATATATGCAGTGGGTGAAGAAAAGAACTGGCTACCGTTTACCGGACTGAAAGGTGCTTCTTGTCTCTTCTCCGTTTTTTCAAAATTTTTAACCTGGTCGATTATATGAAGAGTCGTGGCCCGGATTTCCTCCATGAACTTATCTCGGGTTAATGTTCCTTTGAGGATCTGGTTGAGTTTATGTTCCCATTCTCCCGTTAATTCAGGAGAGGCTAAAAGGTCAATTTTCATCGCTTCCAGCAGGGCAAGAAGTTCGAAAGCTTTACCGGTTGGAGTGAGTTCTCTGCCCTCTCTCACAACATATTTTTCTTTGAGTAGTTTTTCAATGATGGCTGCCCTGGTAGCAGGAGTACCCAGACCTCTTTCTTTCATCGCTTCGGCAAGTTTCTCATTGTTCACAAGTTTATCAGAGTTCTCCATCGCTGAAAGAAGAGTCGCTTCGTTGAATCTTGGTGGTGGAGTAGTTTCTAGATTTTCTTTTTTAACGTCATCGCAGAGTATATTTGCTCCCGGTGGAATTGGTCGCAGAGTTTTTTCAGGATTTTCCCCGGCCTCAGCCCCGTAAATCACTTTCCAGCCGGGATCTTTTAGAATTTTTCCTTCCGTAAGAAAAGTTTCGTCTTTGACAATTGACAGCCGGCGGGTATTGAGAAAGATTGCAGGTGGGAAAAACACAGCAAGAAAACGCTGTGTTACCAGTTGATATATTTTGAACTCCGGTTCGGAAAGATTTGATGGTAATTTAGTGGTCGGGATTATTGCATGGTGGTCTGAAATCTTTGTATTATCAAATGTGCGTTTACTCAGCTGCAGGTAGTTTCGGGTGAGTGCCGTCTTGGCAAACTCAGCGAGTTTCCATTTGGTTTGACTCTGTACCGCATTCTTGACGGTTGGGAGGTAGTCCTCGGGCAGGTGTTTACTGTCTGTACGGGGATAGGTGAGTACTTTATGTCTTTCGTAGAGAGCCTGGGCGATTGACAGTGTGTTTTTTGCTGAAAACCCAAAACGTGAATTTGCCTCTCTTTGAAGAAGGGTCAGATCATATAGCTGGGGGGATCTCTGGGTGGCTTTTTTACTCTTTTCCTCTACCTGTGCCGGTTCCCCTGAACATATATTAATAATTTTCTCAGCTTTTTCAGGGTCCCATATTCTATCAGCGCGTTTATGAGAATCTTTGGGATCTTTGGTAAAATCAGGGTCAGTCCATTTCCCGGTGTAAGATGTATTGTTGAAGACAAAACTACCATACAGGTTGCAAAAATATTTTGGTTTAAATGCAAGGCGGATTCTTTCACGCTTTACAAGCAGCGATAGAGTCGGGGTCTGTACCCTGCCGCAAGGGGTGAGAAAGAAACCGCCTTTTCTTGAGTTAAAACCAGTAAGAGCCCTGGTTGCATTAATGCCGATAAGCCAGTCTGATTCAGACCGGCAGAGGGCAGTGTCTTCAAGACGGCTCATCTCTGCATTCTCTCTCAATTGAGAAAAACCTTTTTTAATTGCATCTGTGGTCATCGACTGCAGCCAGAGTCGTTTAAAAGTTTTTTTGGCGACAGAATTATTCCAGACATATTTAAGTATATATTTGAAAATCAGTTCACCTTCGCGACCGGCATCACAAGCATTAATAATTTCTTTTATATCTTTTCTGCGTATAAGCCTCTGTAATGAGTTGAGTTGTCCTTTTGTTCCATCAAGACCCTTTAAAGGGAAAGTTTTAGGTAGAATGGGAAGTTTATTCAGGTCCCATTTTTGGTAAACAGGGTCAATTTCTTCAGGGTAGCAGATTGAAACAAGGTGGCCTATAGCATATGAAATGACGTAACGGTCTCCCTCGTAATGGGTTTTGGTTCTTGTGAATTTACCTGGGAGAACTTTTGCCAGGTCAGCGGCTACGCTGGGTTTTTCAGCAATTATCAAGGTTTTATCAGTCATGGATAGTCGTCGCGCAATCGGGTTAGTTATTTTCTATTTTTAGAGTAGAAAATCATTTTATGAAGCAGTTACTCAGACTTGCTTTCATCTTGTCGGGTTTAGAAAACTGCCGATGTAATAAATATACAATTTCTGTTTGTCAAATACTATTTTGATTTGCCGGGTTTTCGATCCTATCAATTACTTGCCTTTTTTTCCTGTTAATCCGGTTAGAGTACAGTGAAAATATGCGGGTTGTTATGACCGGATTGGTAAAATCTTATGAGGTTGCATTCTTTCCGTGTTTCGTTGGAAAAAGATGTACTTATTGTTTGACAAGTATGAACATTTGTGGTTATATTACTTGGCTCAATTATCTGGCGTTGTATTGTGTGTTTTTCTCGATTTCTGCTGAACGGAGAGAGGGTTTATCGTTTAGCTGGCTGGATGTTTGCTGGGGTATACTTTTTGTATGTTGTTCTGGTGCAGAAAGGTTTTTGAAAGTGGGCAATGCCCGCTTTTTTTTATGTCTGAATGAAGTCGTTCCTGCAGCCTGCAATTTTGTACTCACCTGCTCCCGGGCAGGGGCCTGGCATGAAAAAAGGAACGGGATGAGTTGATGAGCGAATTTATTATTGATAAAGTGAAGGAGTGCCTGCAAACGTTGCTGCCTTCGATGGAACTGGGACTCTTTGATGTTCAATATCGCAGAGAAGGGCATGGCTGGGTTCTTCGGATTTTTCTTGATTCAGATAAAGGAGTAGGACTGGATCAATGCAGCAAAGTGAGCCGTGAATTGAGCTATTACCTGGATGTGGAAGATTTGATTGAACACGCATATCATCTTGAAGTTTCTTCTCCCGGTCTTGAGCGTCCTTTGCGGTCTGTCAATGATTTCTGCCGTTTTACAGACAGGCTTGCCAGGGTAAAATTGTCTGAAAAGAGAGAAGGGCAAAAGGTTTTTGAAGGTGTTATTGAAAAGGTCAGCAAAGATATAATTGATCTGAGGCTTGCAGATAAGACTCTGGTGCAATTTCCCTTTGAAGCAATTAGTAAGGCCAGGTTGGCGATTTGAGCCATGTTGGCCTGTCAGTATCTTGGAAATTTCTTTTTTGCTATATAAAAGGTGTTTTCGTGAAGGTACTTCATGTTCCCTCGAGAGGGTGGTGAGCTGAATCCTCTAAGAGGTAGAGTTGAAAGTTATAAGGATGGGGTAAAAAGAATGCTATCGGATTTGAAACGCATCATCGACCAGATCAGTAGAGATCGAGGGTTCGACAAGGCACTGCTGATAGAAGCTATTGAAGAGGCTGTGCAGTCAGCCGCCAGGAAAAAACTCGGCAGTCGTCGTGACATCGAAGTTCGATATAACGAGGAGTACGGTGAGGTTGAGATCTTTCAGTTCAGAATTGTTGTAGAAGAAGCCTTGGATGAACAGACTGAAATTGCGCTTGTCGAAGCATTAAAACTTGATCCTGAAGTTCAGTTAGGAGATGAGCTTGGTGAAAAAATGATAGATATTACCGATCTTGGCAGGATTGCAGCGCAGTCAGCCAAGCAGGTTATCATCCACAAAATGAAAGATGCTGAGCGTGTAGTTATTTATGACATGTTCAAGGATCGTGTTGGAGAGGTTGTAAGTGGCATAGTCCAGCGATTTGAACGTGGAAATATGATTGTAAACCTTGGCCGTACTGATGCAATTCTGCCAAAAGATCAACAGATCCCCAAGCGGTCTTTTAAGCAGGGTGATCGTATCCGGGCATATTTAAAAGAAGTTCGCCAGACTTCCCGTGAATCACAACTTATTCTGTCTCGGACCTGTGATGATTTTCTGGAGAAACTTTTTAACATGGAGGTTCCGGAAATGACAGAAGGAATTGTTCGTGTTATGGGAGTAAGCAGAGAACCGGGATTTCGTGCAAAAATTGCAGTCAGCTCTTCTGAAGGTGATGTGGATCCGGTTGGTGCCTGTGTAGGAATGAAGGGGTCACGGGTACAGAATGTTGTGCAGGAACTTCAGGGTGAGCGAATAGATATTGTAACCTGGAGTCCTGATCCCGCAAAATATGTATATAATGCACTGGCGCCGGCCCATGTAAGTATGGTCAGGGTTGATGAAGACGCTAAATCACTGCTGGTTGTTGTACCCAACGATCAGCTTTCTCTGGCGATTGGAAGGCAGGGACAGAATGTGCGGCTTGCGTCGCGACTCCTGGGGTGGCGTATTGATGTCAAAAGTGAGCAGCGTTACGCTAACCTTGAAAACAAAGAATATCAATCTCTTCTTGCCTTGAGGGGAGTGGATGAGGCTCTCGCCGACCAGATGTTTGCCAAGGGAATAATTTCCATTACGATTCTGGCTGAGAAAAATGTGGATGACCTTACGGTCATCCGTGCTATTGATGATGAGTTCGGTCAGGCATTAATCGAAGAGGCGAAGGCCAATCTGATTGAAGGAGAAGAGACCGAAATAGAAGAAGCTGAAAAGAGAGTAGAAACAGAGAAGAACGATACAGCAGATGAAATGGAAGCTGAATCAGCAGAGTCTCAAGACCTTGAAAGTGAACCGGAAGTAAGCTCAATTTTGATTGATGAGGAAAAATAACAGGACATGGCAGAAAACATATTTTGATGATGGTAAAACCTGTTCGTACTTGTTGTTCTTGCAGGAAAAAAATGCTAAAAGAAGGATTGAGTCGTTTTGTCTGGAGAGACGGAACGGTTCAAATAGATATTGAGCAAAAAATGGCTGGACGGGGAGCTTACTGCTGCAGAAAGGAGCGGTGTATGGAAGCTTTTCTCAGACAGGAAAAAAAGTGGAAAAGATTGTTTCGTCTTTGAGAAGATAGAATTAATAATAGGTGACTGTTTAGGTGGTGCTCTGAAGTTGGCTAACCACAGGACTGTAACTGTATAGTTACAATAATAGCTTATCAGCAGGCGAGATGCAGATAGCATCAATGTAGATGAGCGAAAAAACTGTTGCGATGTATACGGGAGTGAAGGATGAGCAGGATTAGGGTTTATGAGCTGGCTAAAGAAGCTGGTATGAGCAGTAAGGTGTTGGCCGATAAATTGTTGGAACTGGGGTACGATATCAAAGGCCATAGCTCTACCGTTGATGACGATACCGCTGAAAAGATCCGGAAAACTGTTCTGAAATCGACCGATACAGAGCTTGTTGAAAAGAGAATCACTGGCAGTGCAGGATCAGCAGTGATCAGGAGAAGGGCAACTGTTATAAGAAGGCCAAAGGCTGAAAAGATCTCCTCCGAAGTTGAAAAGGAAGAAGTTGACGCTGATGATACGGCCACAGCGATAGAAGATCAGGAGATATCCGTCGATGTGACAGAGCCGGAAACTTCTGAATCTGTTATAGAAGAAGCTGTGGCGTCTGATTCCTTCAGCACCGTAGAAGGAGATACAGAAGGGAAGAGCAAAGTCATCACGGTTACTGAACTTGATTCAGTAATTGAAGAAAGTGATGAGGTTGTCGAAGATGTAGATGTAGAGGTAAAAGTCACTGAGGGAGAAAAAGAAGAGAGCAGTCCGGCTGAACCTGTCGTAGTTTCCTCGGAAGAGATATTGCCGAAAGAAGAAGCGAAAAAAACGACCGGGAAAAAGAAGGATGAGAGTAAAAAGGCTACTCGCAAAGGTATCGCCAGAGTGGTGGGTACGATTGAGTTGCCTGCCGAGGAAGTAAAACCGATTCGCCCTCGTAAAAAAGTGTCTAAACCGCAGCAACAGAGAAGAACTAAGCCTAAAGCAGCGCCGGTTGCTCAACCCTCTGCTCCCCCTCGTGAAGAGGTTGGGCGTGGTAAGAAAAAGGGGAAAAAAGGTGCCCAGGGTGGGGGGGACAGTGGTGATGATCTTCGTAGAGCTGGCAAAAGAGGCAAGAAAAGTGTTAAATTCACCCATTTTGCCAGTAATTACCAGGGTAAATCCGGTGGAGGCCGTGGAAAAAGAGGAGGTAAGCGTGCACCTAAACCGGTAGCCCTTCCTTCAGAGATGAAGGCAAGTAAGAAACGTTTTAAGGTATACGATACTATCAGTATTGGGGACCTGGCACAGCGCATGAGGATAAAGGCCAGTGATGTAATAGCAAAACTGATGGGGCTCGGTGTGATGGCTACCATAAATCAGTCAGTCGATACCGAAACGGCAATTATTCTTGCCTCTGATTTTGGCTATGAGGTAGAGCAGGGAATTACAGAAGAACTCGGCATTCAGATACTTAATGAATCCGAATCGGGTGGAGAACAACAACAGCGCTCTCCGGTAGTTACTGTTATGGGTCATGTAGACCACGGTAAAACATCCATTCTTGATGCGATCAGAAAAACTGATGTGGCGGAAGGTGAGGCTGGAGGGATTACACAGCATATCGGTGCCTATCATGTTCGCTCAAATGCCGGTGATGTAACCTTTGTTGATACTCCCGGTCATGCCGCCTTTACAGAAATGCGGTCGCGTGGTGCGCAGGTAACGGATATTGTAATACTGGTCGTTGCTGCTGATGATGGTGTCATGGATCAAACCCGGGAAGCGATAAGTCATGCTCAGGCGGCAGAGGTACCGATAATAGTTGCTGTCAATAAAATTGATAAAGATAATGCCGATATTGACCGGGTTAAACGCGAACTTGCCGAGATAGATCTTGCGCCTGAGGAGTGGGGCGGTGAGACAATGTATTGTGAAACTTCTGCAAAAAAAAATGTAGGTATTGAGAATCTCATGGAGATGATTCAACTCCAGGCAGAAATTCTTGAACTTGAAGCAGATAAGAACAGAAAGGCAAGAGGAAGGGTTGTAGAGGCTCAGCTGCATAAAGGGCGAGGCGCTGTGGCAACAGTTCTCGTTCAGGACGGGACTCTCCATGCAGGAGATTATTTTGTCGTTGGTCAATACAGCGGGAAAGTGAGGGCTATGCTCGATTACAAAGGAAGAGATATCCAGGAAGCCGGTCCCTCTATTCCTGTTGAAGTCCAGGGTTTGTCGGGTGTGCCGAGCGCTGGAGATGAATTTGTTGTTGTAACAGATGAAAAGATGGCCAGGAGTGTTTCCCAGGTAAGAGCTCTGAAGGCCAGAGAGTCTGAATTAGGTGCAAATACCAAAATTTCACTTGATAAACTTTTTGAACAGATGAGTGAAGGCGAAGTTCGTGAACTGCGGGTCGTTCTCAGATCTGATGTTCAGGGAACTCTTGAGGCATTTGCTAAAGCAGCAGAAGAGTTATCTACAAAAGTGATTAAAGTTCGTGTTCTTCATGAGGGCACAGGGACAATTACTGAATCAGATATACTCCTTGCCTCTGCTTCAGATGCAATTATTATTGGTTTTAATGTCAGACCTAATGTAAAAGTGAAGGAACTTGCAGTCAAAGAAAATGTTGATGTTCGTTCCTATGATGTCATTTATCATGCTCTCGACGATATTCGTAAGGCTATGGTTGGTATGCTTGAGCCGACTTTCAAGGAAGAGGTTATAGGGCTTGCAGAGGTGCGTGAAACTTTCCATGTTCCCAAAATTGGAACTATTGCAGGATGTGCAGTTGTCGATGGCAAAATCCTGCGGAGTGCCGGAGTCAGGGTGGTGCGAGATGGTGTCGTTGCATATACAGGTAAAATTGAATCTCTGAGGAGATTCAAAGATGATGTTAAAGAGGTAGTCTCGGGTTATGAATGTGGTATCGGGGTAGCAAAGTTTAATGATATCAAAGTCGGAGACAATCTTGAAGCGTACGTGATGAAAGAAGTAGAGGCTACTCTCTGACCGTTACAGGCAGAACTTGCTTCAATGCCCCAGGAGGCTGTCCGAGAATAGGCATTTTGTTTGAAATGGCATTCTCGGACAACCTCCTGGATGGTACTCTTTTAAAGGAACGGTATAGATTGTGACAATCTGGGATCCAAAACAGACGTTAGACTCCATTGGTCTTGGTGAAAAGGGAGAGAAAAAGAGGTCGGCAAAGGTTGCTGATGCTATACGTGTAGAGATAGCTACTCTACTGGTAAGTAAGGTGCGTGATCCTCATCTGCAGGGCGTGAATATATCCAGGGTGGAAGTGACTGGAGATTTAGGCATTGCACGTATATTTTTTTCCGTGCTGAATAACCGGGAAGGAGTGAAGTCTGCGGAAAAAGGATTGCAGAGGGCAAAGGGGTTTATGCGGAGTCATATTGCCAGGACTTTGAATTTGCGTTTTACGCCGGTGCTGCAGTTCCGATATGATGAAACAGCAGAGAAAGTTGAGGAATTAAATAATATTTTCCAGGAAATTGCCAATGAAAGAAAAATCCGGGATCATTCCTGAAGAGATAGTTCAGGCAATTGCAGAAAAGGAGAATGTCGTATTGTTTACCCATGTTCATCCTGACGGGGATGCTCTGGGTTCGCTGTTTGGGCTTGCAGAATTACTGGATTCTCTGGGAAAAACTGTGTTTTGTTTTCTTGAAGAGCAGGTTTCTCATCTGTATGATTTTTTGCCCGGTTCTGACAGGGCGAAGTGCAATCTGCAGCAATTGAGGGAATTTGTCTCTGGAGCAGAATCAGATATCATTGCAATTGCGCTGGATTGCGGCGATCAGGACAGACTTGGGAAATATAAAGAAGAATATCTGCAGATTGTACCGTTTGTAGTAATTGACCATCATCTCTCTCACCAGAACTTCGGTACTTACAGGTGGGTTGATGCTGGCTGCTCTTCTACAGGAGAGATGGTGTATGAGCTTGCGGTTGCTCTTGGTGCGGATGTGAATTCAACGGCAGCCTTTAACTTGTACGTAGCAATTTGTGCGGACACAGGATCTTTCAGATATGACTGCACAAGGGCACGAACTCTGCATATTGCCGCGGAACTTGTGGAAAAAGGAGTAAAGCCCGAAAAAGTAGGAAGGCATCTGTACGATAATTATACTCAAGAACGGCTGAAGCTTATGGAGTTTGTTCTTGCTACTGTGACACTTTGTGAATCGAACCAGCTTGCTTTTATGCATGTTACTCAGGAAATGCTTGTAAATAGCAGGGCGACTATGCATGACGTAGAAGGATTCATCGATTACCCGAGATCACTACGTTCTGTAAAGGTAGCTGCTTTTATTAAGGAAGGAGAGGACGGGCAGGTCGCAGTCAGTATGAGGGCAAAAGGAGATTGTGACGTTGCGGCAATAGCCAAACTCTTTAATGGTGGTGGCCATAGAAATGCTGCAGGTTTTAGAATATTTGATACCAGTATTGACCAGGTTCGCTCCCTGGTAAAAGAAGAAATACGTAAGGTTTTAACAGGAAAAAAATAATGAACCATATCGTGAGTTTTTTTCTCTGGGATTGTAGTCGGTGCTTTAGTGGCTGAATTCCAGGCCGGGATATTTCTTGTTGATAAACCAGCTGGTATGACTTCGTTTTCAATTGTCAGCAGGATACGGCGTATCCTGGGCGTTAAAAAAGTTGGTCACGCAGGTACGCTTGATCCATTTGCTACCGGTTTGCTTGTGGTTTGTGTTGGGAGACCGGCTACAAAGCTTATCTCTCTTTTTATGGAGGGAGAAAAAGAATATCTGGCTACTCTGTGCCTTGGAATTGCAACGGAGACTTTTGATACGGAAGGTGAAATTACCTGTAGAAAACCGGTTGGGGAATTGTCAGGGGAAGATATAGAACAATGTCTTCAGCAGTTTAGAGGAGTGCAGTTACAGATTCCACCACGCTATTCTGCTTTGAAACACAAGGGTAAACCCTTATACTATTATGCTCGCAGGGGAATATATATTACAAAAGAGGCCCGGGAAATAAATATTATCACGCTGGAACGTACTAACGGCAATTATGCTCTGTCAGGAGATGAAGTGGAACTGGCCTTGAAAGTTGTTTGCAGCAAAGGTACATATATTCGTACTCTGGGGTCAGATATTGGTGAGGTGTTAGGGTGCGGTGCCCATCTTGTCGGTTTGCGGCGGACAAGAAGTGGGCCTTTTTCTGTTAATAACAGTTTGACAGCGGATGATTTCAGTGCAGCAGATGCAAGAGAGCGTTTTCTTGCGAAGATGTTATCTGTGGAAGAGGTGTGTAAACTATTGCAATAATCAATAGAGTTAGATAGTGTAGAGTAAAGAAGAGAGAGAATTATCCATTGTCTGCAGAGGGACGCCACCTAATCCTGTGGACTGCGCGTTATAAAGGATAATTTAGAGTAATGAGAACTGAATAAGATTTTGATTTTGTATATAATCTTATACAAGTAAATTTTTAATATACTGTTTCAGGAGGGATGTTGTGGCACAGTCAGCGGTAAGTAAAAGTCAAATAATTGAGAAATTTAAAACTCATGAATCCGATACCGGGTCATCAGAGGTGCAAATTGCTCTTCTCACAGATCGTATCAAGTATCTGACAGAGCATTTTAAAGTACATAAGAAAGATCATCATTCAAGACAGGGACTATTGAAGCTGGTCGGTCAGCGCCGCAGTCTGCTTGATTACTTGAAAAGGAAAGACATTAACCAGTATCGAACAATGCTTAAGGAGCTCGACCTCCGTAAATAAGTGTTATGGTCAGCATTGTTTTGCTGGCCGTGATAGTTCAAGAAATTACCTCAAGCAGTCCCCTGAACGGGACAATATGCTTGGGGTTTTTATTGTTTAAAGAAGTGATGCAGTACCTCCTTTGAAGGGGATGCGTGCCTTATAATTTATAAGGCATTAAAAAAAGCATACGGGACTGGTGGATAATCCAGTCAGAGAAAATGGCACTAGGAGGTTGTCCGAGAATAGATATTTTTGAGTCTGCGCTTAGGAACGTACACGATGAAATGGTATTTTCGGACAGGCTCCTAGAGGTCTCCCTGATGCTAACTATTTTGGAGAAATAATGTTTAATAGAGTTGAAACTGAAGTTGGTGGAAAGAAAATTTCCATTGAGACGGGTAAAATTGCCAAACAGGCATCGGGGTCAATTGTGATCCAAAGCGGAGAGACTATAGTCCTCGTTACAGTAGTCGGATCTAAGGAAAACAAGCCGGAGCTTGGCTTTTTGCCACTGACAATTGAGTATCAGGAGAAGCTTGCCTCTGTGGGAAGAATTCCCGGGAATTATTTTAGAAGAGAGATCGGACGGCCAAGTGATAATGAAGTTCTGACCTGCCGCATTATTGATCGTCCGCTCCGACCGCTTTTTCCTGATGGATATTGTTCAGAGACGCAGGTTATCGCTACTGTTCTCTCTGCTGATCAGGAGAATTCAGCTGATGTCCTTGCCTTGACAGGGGCATCTTTTGCCTTGACTTTGTCTGATGTGCCGTTCAATGGTCCGGTGGCTGGTGGGCGTATAGGGTTAATTGATGGGCAATATGTCCTGAATCCAACTGTATCCGATTTGACGAAGTCTTCGATGGATATTGTTGTTGCTTGTACCCGGCATGCAGTTGTCATGGTCGAAGGCAGGGCGGATGAGTTGACTGAGGATGAGATACTTTCCGGAATTTTTTATGGTTTTGAGCAGTTGCAGCCATTGATAAATCTTCAGGATGAATTGCAGAAATCAGCAGGTAAGGTAAAGCGTGATGTTGAGGTTCCAGTTGTTGATGAAGTATTGCTGGAGAAGGTGCGCAATGTTGCAGCTACTGGGATGGAAAAGGTTTTTAATACCGCTGACAAGCTTGAGAGAGGGAAGGTATATGATGAACTGAAAGGCGAAGTGCTGGCCGAACTTGATAGTGATGGGGAGCAGAAAAGTGCTATCGGTGACCTGCTTTCATCCTATAAAAAAACGTTTATGAGAGATAAGATAGTTAACGGGAAAATCAGGATGGGGGGTCGGCGTTTCGATGAAGTACGTTCGATTTCCTGTGAAGCTGAGTATTTACCCCGAACACACGGCTCAGCACTTTTCACCCGTGGCGAGACACAGGCTCTGGTGACTACTACTCTGGGGAGTGAACGCGATAAACAACGCATAGAAACCCTCAATGGAGAGGAATTAAGGCGGTTTATGCTGCACTACAATTTTCCACCGTTTTGTGTTGGGGAAGCCCGTTTCCTGAGGGGGCCATCCCGTCGTGATATTGGCCACGGCACTCTTGCTGCACGTGGTCTGGAGGCGGTGCTGCCATCAGAGGAGGACTTTCCCTATTCAATCAGAATTGTTTCTGAAATTCTTGAGTCCAACGGTTCATCTTCCATGGCTTCAGTATGTGGTGGAAGTATGTCCATGATGGATGCCGGTGTACCGATAAAAAGACCCGTCTCCGGTATTGCCATGGGACTGATTAAAGAAGGTGAGGAAATTGTCATTCTGTCAGATATTTT
>JAOZLO010000006.1:0-8440 GCA_029934775.1 Desulfocapsaceae bacterium | reverse complement strand
CGTGACGAAGATCATTTAGGTGATATGGATTTTAAAGTGGTTGGCACCTGTGATGGAATTACATCCCTGCAAATGGATATTAAAATAGATGGTGTTGATCGTGAGATCATGGGTAATGCACTCTCCCAGGCAAAAGAGGGACGATTGCATATCCTCGCCGAAATGGAAAAAGGGATTGCAGAGGCTCGTGACGGAGTGGTTGATCATGCTCCTAAGTATATTGTTCATAAAATCAGTCAGGACAAGATACGGGATATTATAGGACCCGGTGGAAAGATTATCAAAGAACTGTCTGCTGAATATGACGCCAAAATTGAGGTAGATGATTCTGGTCTGATAAAAATATTTGCCCTCAATGGCAACCTTGCTGAGGCTCTTGTTGACAGGGTCAAAGAGATAACCGCCGAGGCGGAGGTCGGGGCAACATACAAGGGGACTGTAAAGACAATAAAAGACTTCGGGGCTTTCGTTGAAATTCTTCCCGGTACAGATGGTCTTGTCCATATTTCTGAACTGGCCCATGAAAGAGTAGGTAAGGTTACAGATATAGTGAGCGAGGGCGATGTTATTGAGGTAAAGGTACTTGATGTAGACAACCGGGGCCGCATCCGTCTGAGCCGTAAGGCACTGCTTGAGAAATAAAAATGTTTGAGTAGTATGTGTATGACTGTTAAAGCCGATTCTCCTAAAAAAGAGTCGGCTTTTTTGTTCCAGCCAGGTTGAACATAATGGTCTTCGGGCAGGCTGAAACTTTTTAGGTTGAAGGCTGTCAGTACCTTACCCCTGAATCAGGAGTAATAAAAAGCAGGTAAGCCTAGACTCCGAAAAAAACTTTAACCACAGAGGACACAGAGATTTTTCTCTGTGTCCTCTGTGCTCTCTGTGGTGAGAGATTGTGTCTTTTGCTTATGGAAAAACTTTATTTTTCCGATACATTTAAAAAATAACTGGTGGTTTATGAAAGAAAAAACGATTCAATTCAGTTGGTTAATACCTTCGGAAGAGCAAAACTTGAATCTCCCACAATACGAGACTGCAGGAGCAGCGGGAATGGATGTGGAAGCTGCCGTAAGGGGGAGTGTTCATATTGCTCCCGCAGAAATTGTACTGCTGCCGACTGGTTTTGCTGTCGCTCTACCGGCTGGTTATGAGCTGCAGGTTCGACCGAGGAGTGGCCTGGCAGTAAAGTATGGTATTACCCTTGTTAACAGTCCGGGTACAATTGATTCGGACTACCGTGGAGAGCTCAAGATAGCTTTGATAAACCTTGGCAAGAATATATTCACTGTGGAAAGGGGAGACCGTATAGCCCAGCTGGTACTCGCACCCGTAACACGAGCATGTCTGGATATTGTTGGAGAGCTGGGTGTAACCGAAAGAGGGTCCGGTGGCTTTGGTCACACAGGGATATGAAAGGATGCAATTTTCAGTTCTAGGAAGCGGGAGTCGTGGGAATTCCGTTTATATCGAGAGTGGAAAAACAGGAATTCTCATCGATGCCGGATTTTCTGGTAAAGAACTTGCGAAACGATTGAGTTTTATAGGCCGTGATCTGTCAGATGTCAAGGCTATCTGTATTACCCATGAGCATAATGATCATTTGAGTGGTGCCGGAGTTCTTTCAAGGCGGTGTAGTATTCCTCTATTGGCAAATCCTGCTACATTTACTGCAGCCGAAAAGCGTCTTGGAAAGCTCTACAGGAGTATTGAATTTGAAACTGGTGATCTTATTGAATTTCAAGACATTAATATAAGGTCTTTTCGCATATCGCATGATACTGCAGATCCTGTCGGTTTTGTCATGAGTGATGATGAACTGAGTGTCGGTTACTGTACTGATACAGGCAGGGTGTCTCATCTCATGGAAAGAAGATTAAAAGGTTGCAGCGGGCTTATTCTTGAATTTAATCATAACCTGGAAATGTTAAAAAACGGTCCTTATCCCTTGTTTCTACAGCAGCGGGTAAGGTCGAGTCAGGGGCATTTATCAAATGAAGACGGGGCAGATTTTTTTAAAAAAGTGATCAGTGATAAGGTGCGGGTAGCAGTTCTTGCGCATTTGAGTGAAACTAACAACACCCCGCAGCTTGCACGGGCTGAAGCAGAGAAAGTTCTTCCAGAGAGTTGGGATGCCGAGTTAACAGTTGCTTCTCAGGATAAACCAACTCCCCTTTTCAGCCTGTCTAGAACATAATGGTCTTCGGGCAGGCTGAAGCTTTTTAGACTGTAGGCTTTTAGGCTAACAGCCTTAAGCCTACAGCCTGTCTGTTGCTGATAAAAAAACTTTGTTTTTCCGATACATTAAAATAACAGGGGAGTTTGATGCAGGTTCAGTATTTTGGCAGTACAATCCTTTTATCCCTTTGTCTTTTAGGATTAGCTTTGTAGAGGATAATTGTTTTACCGATGAGCTGGACCAGTGAGCTGGCAGTTTTTTCAGGAAGGAGCTCTGCTGCCTCTGCCTTCCCGACATCACTGTTATTGCCGATTTTCACTTTGATCAACTCTCGATAAAGAAGTTCATTTCGAATAGTTTCAACTACTCCGCCGGTTACACCTTCCTTGCCAATTATGACGACAGGTGAGAGAGGATGGGCCAGCCCTTTTAAGAATTTTTTCTGTTTTACGGTCAGTTCATGGACTGACTGTGATTCTTTTTCTTTCATTAATCTGTTTTCCTTCTGTAATAAATCATCTAGCCAATCAGGTTTTTGAAAATTTCATAACCGCCTATCCAGGTCCCTATAGCTGAGCCAAGCCCGGTTAAAAGAAAGACGAGAAATACTCTGAGTAATTTGTTTTTCCACCATCCTCTGAAGGTGGCAACATCATCTCCTGCAGATTCAAATTCTTTTACCATAGGCGGGCGGGTCATCACCTGAATGAAGGCAGTAACGTAGCCAGCTCCGATAACCGGGGTCAGGCTGGTAATCGGTGCCGAAGCAAAAGCGGCAATCGTTGTCAGTGGATGGGCAAAGGCCAGTAATGCACCACAGGCGGCAGGAACACCGTTAGCAACTATCCAGAACAGGGCGTTTTCTCCGGCTGCAGATGCACCGTTTCGCAATCCAATTATTATAATTGAACCAATGATCAGCAGAGGCACGGCCCAGCCAAAAAATTTAATTCCTTTTGAAATGGGTGGAATTTGTGAAATATCGTGAATTTTATTTTTATTGTCTGAGGTGAATCTTTTTTTCATTCCTTCGACATGGCCAGCTCCGACAACGGCGACAATGTGTTTTCCCGGGGATGCCTTAATTTTTTCCACAAGAAAAATATCCCTCTCATCAATGAGGACTCTTTTTAAATCGGGGAGGGTTTCTCCCATTTCATCCATGAGTTGGGCCAGGACGTCTTTCTGCTTAAGCTCGGTGAGTTTTTCTTCAGTAATATCACTTTTATCAAAGAGACTTGCGAACAGAGAAGCGAGAAGGTAGCCTTTTTTAAAGAGAGAGGTTGATTTCCAAGCCCTGCGCAGGGTGATACGAACATCTCTGTCACAAAGAGAAATTGGTATATGGTATTCATTTGCCGTCTGCGCAGCAGCTAATAGTTCAGCACCGGGGGAAACTCCCATCTGTCCTCCCAGACGTTTTTGATAAGACGCCATCAAAAGGGAAACCAGAAGGGTAGAAAGCTGCTTGTTTCTGATTATTTCTTTTAAGTCGAGAGACTGCCATTTTTTTTTCTGGGTAAGAGCGTGATGCCTTTTGTCATCAAGCTCCAGGCACACACAGTCAGGTTGTTCCTGTTCAATTACAGTTTTAACCAGCTCGACAGATTCCTTAGAGATATGAGCAGTTCCAACAAGAAGGATTGTCTGGTTCTCATGTTCAATTACGTGAACATCATCGCCGTATTCATTGGCAGGGAAGGGTGAGACTGTCATTTTTATGAGATCGTCATGGTTGAAGTTGTGATTTATGATCGGTGTTTAAACCTGAGTATCCTGCACGGTAGGCATCATTACAGCAGTTGTCACCCTGGAAGTTGAGGGAGGATCTAGTTTTGAGGATGTGGTCTGATGAGTCAGCAGAGGTATCTGGTCACTGTTATACTTCCTTGAGCTTCAGTGTTATTCCAGGGTGGATGAGATTGGATTTAAGATTATTCCATTTTTTGATCTCAGCTGTCGAAGTTCTGAATTTTCTGGATATGGTCCAGAGCGAATCACCATTTTGTACCTGATACCATCTGTATGGACTTGGGGAATCTGTGATATAAATTTTCTTTTTGTCTGCATGCAGGACGGTGACTCGAGCTAGTTTTTCAGTATTTTTGGGTGTAGATTTTATTGCAGCAGTGCTTGTTTCAATTTTTGTCGGATGTTTTCCGCTTCTGTTGATGTAGAGGGCGAGCTGTTGACCTGCACGAATTGTATGTATATTTTTAAGGCCATTCCACTGTACTATCATTCCTGGATGAACATTGTATTTGAATGCAATTTTTGAGATAGTTTCACCTGGTTTAATGTGATGTAGGACGAGACTTTCTTTATATGCAGCCATGGCATCACTTGTACCTTCAGGTAATAGCTGATATGTGACTGTAGAATAGGGGATCCTGAGACTTTGGCCTGTTGCCAGCTTGGAACTATGCAGATTATTGACCTTCAGGAGGGTAGTTTTATTAATGTCATATCTACGACATATTTTCGAAAGTGTCTCGCCACTTTTTACCTTATGAGAACTGAAACCGGTACTGACAGTAGAGTGAAGTCTGGCAATATTTTTTCTTGCCAATCTGGAAGAAGACTTTGGAATATTGATAGTATAAGAACTTCTATTGAGCGGGGTTCGAGTTTGTCGCAGTTCCTGATTTAATCGTTTGATTTCTTTCGCTGTGCTGGCACTGATCAATGCTACTGCGTCAAGGGTCATCCCCGGACCAACCTCTAGTGTGTCGTACTGCAGCTTACGCTGGTATGGGATATTGGAAAAACCGTATTTTTCGGGGTCTTTTGCAATAATAATTGCTGCAATCAGCTTTGGCACATATCGTTTGGTTTCCAGTTTTAAATATTTATGGCTGGCAAGATCCCAGAAATTATCTACTTTGTATCGTCGTAATCCGCCACGTACTTTTCCTGGACCACCATTGTACGCCGCTACAGCCAGGTGCCAGTCTCCAAATTCTTTATAGAGATCAGAAAGATAACTGGCTGCTGCTCTGGTAGATTTTCCGGCATCCCTTCTCTCATCAACATATGTATCAATTTTTAAATGATACTGCCTGCCTGTTGCTTTCATGAATTGCCAAAGACCGACAGCTCGTGATTTTGAATAGGCACGCTGGTTGTATCCACTTTCAATCATGGAGAGATAGAGTAAATCAAGTGGTAATTCAGCTTCTGTTAACTCCTTCTTTATTAAAGACTGGTATTTTGTTGATCGTGCAAGCCATCGAGCGAATTGTTTTCTCTGACTGTTTTGAAATAAATCAAGGTACATATCGACTTGCTTATTTCTCAAAATTGGAAAATCATAGGTCACGTTCTGTGCCGGTGCCTGCGTTACAGGGGCTTCTTCCATTGACCAGAGGCCTGTCTTACCGAGTGCGATTAGTTCCTGGTCGAGGCACATTTCAGGTTCTGTTTCTACCAGCTGTAAATCCGGATCACTTTCCTCGGAGAGTTTTGCAATTTTAGATTCAGAAAGGTCGGGCAGAGGATTGTAAGTCACTTTTTCGGCACAACTGGATAAAATGAAAACTGTGCAAAGAAACAGGATAAGTCTGTTGAGGGAAGTAATTGTAAGATTCATCGAAGGGAACGCACCATTAATCTATTGAGAAAACTCAAGTTTAACACTGGAAATTGCAGAAAAGTCTGTTGAGATAACTTATGGAACCTTGTACATTCATGACAACAGAACCAGACCATATTATTGCCACTCATTTAAAACCGAATTATCGAGGAAAAGCAAGAAATATAAGCTTTACCGCTGATTTTCTACTCTTTTTCATAGTACTGATTTCGAAGAGTGGGATTCAGCCCAATGTCTCTTTGGGTGTGAAAAAACAAGTAAATTCGGAGTAATGTGCTGAATGCTCCTTTATCATGTTTAAAAAAATTTTAAAATATGCAGTAGCCTTATTTACCATAACGGTTTTTGCTATGGCCGGTGGGCTTTACTGGACAGTGGTTCTCGATCCGGGAGAGGAGATTGTAATAGATAATATTCGTCGAATTCTTGGTAAGGAGAGTCATGTCTTTTATAGTGATGGGAAAACCAGGCTGGGTGTGTTTTTTGATAATGCACATCGGCAGTATGTATCTTACAGTGATATTCCAAATGTATTTATCGACGCACTGGTGGCCTCTGAGGACGACAGGTTTTTTGAACATATAGGATTTGATATCATTGGTATCAGCCGGGCAATGCTCAAAAATATAGCAGCAGGCAGGGTTGTTCAGGGTGGGAGTACACTTACCCAGCAGACTGTAAAAAATCTTTTTAGAAGGAGTGAGAGATCTTTCGAGGCGAAGTTTAAAGAATTGCTGTTTGCCTTAAGGCTTGAATATCATTATTCCAAAGAGCAGATATTTGAATTCTATGCCAATCAATTTTACGTAAGCGGCAATGGACACGGACTTGGAGTCGCAGCGAGATACTATTTTGATAAGAAAACCTCCGAACTTACTCTTGTTGAAAGCGCATTTATTGCAGGCAGTGTAAAAAGGCCAAACTATTATAATCCCTTCATTAAAAAGTCTAAAAAGGCTGCTGATATAGCAATTTCCAAGGGGAAAATTCGTCTTAAGTACGTTCTTGGAAAAATGCGAATTTTAGGAATGATTGACGATTACATGTACAATGAAGCTCTTTCCTCCGAGATACCCTTTAAGCAAGGGAAAGTCGGATACTCACTAGACTACGCAATGGACATGGTGAAAGACGCTGTCTCCTCTCCCCAGGTACTCAATGCTCTTGCTGTTCACGGTATCTCGAATGTTGCTACTTCCGGTGTACGGATTATCACCACTGTGGACAAAGAGCTGCAGAGAAAAACCCTTGCTATTCTCCGCCGTGAGCTTTCTCGACTTGATGTGCGAATGCGCGGGTATACACGAGATGAGGTTCAGGCCGAATTTGCTGCACTGAAGTATAAAGGAGACCGTGATTTTCAACAGGACGCCTTTTTTTTTGGTGTGATAGAAAAAATTGAAGGTGAGGGAAAAGAAGTAAAACTTACCGTGTCTTTTGGTCCCAAGATGGGCAAGGGGATTATCGATTATTCGGGTCTTCAGCGTGTAACAAAGGCGCGAGCAAAATATCAAAAGGGGTTGTGGAGTGAAACCGAACCCCGGGACCTCGAGCTTCTCCTGGAAGAGCTGCAGGAGGGAGACCGGGTATGGGTCAGTGTGGAAGAGGTAGTTGAGAATACACCTGCTTTGTTGAGTCTGGAGCGGTATCCAAAAGTACAGGGAGGAGCTCTTGTCTTAAAGGATGGTGTTATTAAAGGAATGGCGGGTGGGACGGAGAATAGATTTTATAATCGTGCGCTCTATGCCAAAAGAACAATGGGATCTGCATTTAAACCGTATGTCTTCACAGCGGCTTTGCAGCTTGGCTGGAACAGCACTGATCTGTTGAAAAATAGTCGCGATGTTTTTGTTTATCATGATCAGCCCTATTTTCCCCGGCCTGACCATAAGAGTCCCTACGAATGGGTGTCCATGAGCTGGGCTGGTGTTCGTTCCGAAAATATTGCCTCTGTCTGGCTTTCATCACGACTCTGTGATCGTCTTACTGACATGCAGTTCAGGGAAGTTGCTG
Source organism: Desulfocapsaceae bacterium (assembly GCA_029934775.1). Taxonomy (GTDB): domain Bacteria; phylum Desulfobacterota; class Desulfobulbia; order Desulfobulbales; family Desulfocapsaceae; genus Desulfomarina. The sequence continues at coordinate 659 of JAOZLO010000006.1, read as the reverse complement.
ATTATCTAAGGTTGAGTCCGAAGGTAGTCGATGGGGAAGATGAACCGTATAGAGCCTATAAATCTCGAATCAGGGATACATATGGCATTGTTGTCAATAGAGAGGTTCTTCATGGGGCTGCCTACAGGGAGGCGATAATCAATCTGGAGACAGATTTTATTTTTGAGGGAATGGTGGAAGAATATACGGCGCTGAAAAAACTTCACTATGGTTCTCATTTCAAAAAAATTAAAGAAAAACTTGATAAAGAATTGATTCAGAAAGAATCAATTTTACGTGAATATGAAAAAAAGGAAATAAGGCTTCGCAAAAGAATTTTGAGTAAGTCGTATCTCTCTTTCGTGCAGCTCAGGGAAGAACTGCAGTGGTTCAGCTCTAAGCTTGAAAATGATGGAGGGACTGATACACATGATCCGTTCAGTATTTCCGAGACTGATCTCTTTGTTAACGCAGATACCGGCGACTTCTCTTTTCATCTGACTGGGGACGTTGCAGATAACTTAAAGTTCGCAGACAGATCACAGTTGCAGTCTTACCTGTCCACACTGGAGAGTGATGGTCGTTTTGAATTCTGGCAAAAAGTTAAACTTGGGTCGGTTATTTCAGTTGCAGCTTTTGACATGCTCAGCAAACAGGTTGCTTTTGAATATAAAAAGTTA
>JAOZLO010000113.1 GCA_029934775.1 Desulfocapsaceae bacterium | reverse complement strand
GGGCGAATCCCCTTTCCCTCACTTCCAACAACCAGGCAGGCAGGGACAGAAAGATCGACCTCGTACAAAGATTGAACTTCCCCATCCTTGACCGCGCCAAAAACCCAGAATCCAGCCTCTTTAAGCATCTTAAGAGCAGTAGTCAGATTTGTAACCTGGCAGATATCTATATGTGAAACAGCGCCGGCAGAAGCCTTGGCTACAGTTCCACCAATTGATGCAGAGCGCTCACGGGTAATAACAACACCGTCTGCACCTGATGCAAGAGCTGAGCGAATTACAGCACCCAGGTTATGCGGATCCTGGAGTGAGTCACAAACCATCAACCGGGGTGTTAGCCCTTTTTTTTTCAGTTCTGTAACCTTTTTTATCAGATCTTCCAGGGAGATTAAAACTGCTTCGCTGATTCTGGCCACTATTCCCTGGTGCCGCACCCGGGATGCACCCTCCCCAACCAGACGAATAGAATCTACAAAAGAAATTTTTACTTTCCGGCTGCGAGCCATACTGATAATTTCCTCTATTTTTGTCCCTCTTCTCTCCTTTTGCAGAATAATCTCGGTAAACCGCCCTGCCTCTTCTTGTAAAGCCTCAAAAACAGGGTGAGTCCCCCATAACAGGTCTTCGCTCATACGAACTTTTTTTTCACCAGCCGTCCGCTTATCCTTTACCTGCTTTCCCATTATTTCACAATCCCCGTAATAGGTTTTCCAGATGGAAACCTATGTGAACGCGCCCTTTCTGCCCAGATAATAGCTGTAAACAGATCAACCGTTTGGTCCAGCTGATCATTGACAATAAGGTAATCGTACTTGCAGGCATCCTGCATTTCAATCACTGCATTTTCCAACCGGACTCTTACATGTTTCTCACTTTCAGTATCTCTTCCCCTCAATCGTCTTTCAAGTTCAGCAAGGCTGGGGGGAGCAATAAAAATATGTGCTCCGGTCAGGGCATCAGACCCACGAACAATGGATGCCCCTTGCACATCAATATCGAGAACTATATCAATGCCTTTTTTGAGCTGTTCTAAAACAGACTGGTGACTGGTTCCATAGAGATTGCCATGAACTTCAGCATATTCGAGAAAAAGCCCTTTTTCTATCATATCAAGAAAAACGGTCTGAGAAATGAAGTGATAATCAACACCTTCCTCCTCTCCGTCTCTAGGCTCCCGGGTTGTATGAGAGACAGAAAAAGAGAGCCCAGACACCCGTTCCATTACCCGTTTAAGCAGGGTAGTTTTCCCCGCTCCGGAAGGTGCTGAAATAACGAACAACCGCCCTTCTATCATAATTACAAGTCCGGTAATGGGTTTCGACCAGCACATTCCTTCAGGTGATATCCCGGTTGCAATGCGAGCATCCGTTGATTTATTGTATCCGCCTGAACAGAAGATAAGACGACATGACTTGAATCCATAACCAGCATCGACCTGGTTCTCCTCCCTTCAGTGACATCAACAAGCTTACCGCCATTTTTGGCTGCTTCTTTCAACTTGCGTGCAGGAGATGATCCTGTATTTATAACAGCAATAATCCTGTTCACCATGACGGTATTTCCAAAACCAACATTCAGTAATTGCATTTTCCCTCTCTAAACAGAAATGAATTTACTCAATATTTTGAACCTGTTCCCGCATCTTTTCAAGTTCACTTTTCAGCTCAACTGTGTGATGGGCAATAGTTGCATCATTTATTTTCGATGCAAGTGTATTTACCTCTCTTAAAAATTCCTGAATCAGAAAGTCGAGTTTTCTGCCAATTCCCGGGCCCTGTTTCAGAAAAAGTTGAAACTGTTGTATATGGCAGCGAAGTCGTACTATTTCCTCTGTGACATCTGTTTTATCTGCCATAACTGCTACTTCCTGAACAAGTCGTACAGGATCAAGCTGAACATTACCCAACAGTTTCTGCAACCGTTCCTGCAGGTTTTTCTCTCTCATTTCCAGAAGCCGGGGCAGAGTATTCTCAATCGTATCTAAAGTTTTCGTGAAAATATCTAGCCTCCCAAGCAGATCCGCCACGAGATTCTCACCTTCCTGCCGACGCATGGTATCACAACTTCTTAAAGCATCATCAAATGCCTGCTCCAGTAGAGACCACAGTTCGTCTAAATCTTCTTTTTTTTGTTCTCGAATCAATACATCCGGATAGGAAGCCAATACGGCAGTTGAATTATCTTCCTCCAAACCAAACTCGGTAGAAAGAGCATTAAGAGCATCGCGGTATCCCCTTGCAAGAACAAGGTTAGCTTTTACCTCAGTCAGGTCTGTGAAATCTCCTGATACCCCAAGAAACAGATCCACACGGCCCCTGTGATGAAATATTGAAACTTTTTTACGTATTTTTTCCTCTAAAAATGAATATCCCCCGGGAAGTTTCATCTTCAGATCAAGATATCTGTGATTAACACATTTTGTCTCAACGGTCCAGACTCTCCCGCCGCTCTCAATTTTACCCCGACCAAAACCGGTCATACTTTTGACAACCATCTAGTACCTTACTCCTGATCCCCTGTAACTCAGTTTATTACCCCCTCGGAGTCTACCTCTTACCTGAGGGGTATAAAAAACAAGAACCAGAGGAATATATGTTGAATTTGTGTGGTTACTTATACCACAAGGGGCTTATATCCCTTTGTAGGGTACTATTGCCTTATGTATAAAATCATGCGACAGATTACAGGTTGTTAATATTCTCTTCCCCAAATAACAAAACGATGCAGGAGAAACTCTCCGCACCGTTTTAAACAACTCATAGCTGTCAACAACAGCACATAAAATTATTTTCCAGCCATTGCCTCATTCAGTTTTTGAATTATGGCATCACTGATATCAACTTTTTTATCAAAATAGATGACGCCGCTCTTTGAATCCATAATTGTAGAATAACCGTTGTCCAACCCAAACTTTTCAACCACCTTTTCAAGCGCTTTAAGAATAGGCTCAAGTTCTTTGTCCTGCAGCTGTTTCATTTCAAAACTAGCATCTTTCGTTTTAGCCTGAAGCTCTCTTCCATTTTTCTTGAATACCCGGATTTTCTCAGCCTTTTTCTCCTCACTCCATGCAGAACTTTTTTTCTTAATTTCATCCTGCAATTCTTTAAGAGCATTTTCCTCTTCTTTAAAAGTGTTCTGCAGATCCTTCATTTTCTGTTCGAAACGAACTTTTGCTTCTTTGCCTGCATCGCACGCAACTATGATCTTCTGGACATTCATCACACCAATTTTGACATCAGCCGCAAATCCATTATTTATGCTAAAGCAGGTAATTAATAAAAAGATACCTGCCACTATCACTCTACGTAAAGCCATTTTTCCCTCTCAAAAAAGATACGTTTTCAATACACTAAGATATGATTAAAAGAGTGCACGGTTCTTACTGCTGTACAACAAAATCAGCTCTTCTGTTCTGGGACCAGGACAGTTCATCGTGACCATGAAGCAACATTCGCTCTTCTCCATAGCTTACTGTCATTAATTTTGACTCATCAGCACCGAGATTCACAAGATATTTCTTCGCACTCAATGCACGTCGCTCTCCCAGAGCCATATTGTACTCATTGGTACCTCGAAGGTCACAGTTTCCTTCAATTATCACTGTTTTTTCAGCATTTTTTATAAACTCACTGTTTGTCTCAATGCGAGACACCTGATCAGCTTTAATATCGGAAGAATCAAAATCAAAGTAGACAGGCAACATCCCTTCGGTAGTACGTCCCTCACTAATTCCAAGTGACTTTGAATCCAGAGACTCTTCAACACCCATTGCCTCATTCTTGGTATCTTCTGCTGTCAAAGCTTCCTCAGTAACGGTTTTTTTCCCGCATCCTGACAGAAACATGATAGAAAGACACAACAAAGCCGACAATAGAATTTTTACTTTTTTCTCCATGGTAAGAACCTCCAGAAGTTCTGGTATATTTTTTATCTAAAACAACAGCGCAAGACTACTTCCAAGCTAACTACCTCAAATGAACTCAAATCCATATGAAAAGAAGAGTCTCAATTTTAGTTTTTTTATGTAACACTTATCCCATAGAAAAGCTACTCACAATTTTTTTTTTACTCTCTTTTATCTGAGGTGTCCTGCATGAATTTATTTCGTTAAAGGCTCTTCACTTTACGCTAGTGATTATTAACATTTCAGATTATAGAACTAAGCTCAGTAGTTTTTCATCATTTAACTCCCATCCTTTATTGTGCGATGGTTTTACAGTGGAGATTTTAATGGCCAAAGTAAATATCAGCCCCACCAGAACAACAAATAAAACTATTCGAACTATTGATCGCAGACGTGAAGAAGAAAGGCGAAGAATGTTTCATTTTGCTAAAGACCATGCCACTGAATTTGCTGCAAAACTTGCCCAGCGTATGATCGACAGGAAAATAATCGAAACAACATCCGCTGAAACAGTTCGTGAGGCATTTGAAAAACAGCTCAACAATCTTGGATATATCGATGAATTCGAATTGCAGATGAAGATTGCGCCGATACGGACCATAGCCCAAGATCCCAACGTGGTCAGCCTCTTTTTTACCCAGTATATAATAGAAGATCTCATCAATAATCCTGTAATTCAGGACGTTTTTGGTGACGATCTTGATATCTACAGGGCTGTCGATTCCGTGTTCAGAGTGCTACGCCCTTGATGCTTCATCCAACGTCTCCCCCTGTGCTCCTCACAGCAGATGCACGAGGCAATATTACAGAGTTTTCAGACCTTGAAGTTGTCGGAATGAGTAATGGTCGCTTTTATAAACCCGAACTGGAAGACTTCATAACTCTCCCTGATAGCAGTGAACTGTTTGCTCTGCCTGGCCGACTCCCTGTAGGCTGGGATCCGACCACCAATGAGCCTGTACTCCTGGACCAGGATCCCCATGCCAAGGGGCAGCCTGTACAGGCAGTCGCAGCTTTCATGGCTCCTGCGCATACATCAATATTCAACTCCGGCTATCAAACCCAGCCTGAAGCCCCAAAGCTTCCTCTCTTCGCTTATACCGCCGTTGGCTGGCATCGTGGCCAGTTCTGGGTCACTGCCTTTCGCAGTGACTTCGATAAAAGGCAGGATCGGGATCAATATGACCAGCTCACAGTCGAAAAACAAACCAGGAAAAAGCTGAAAGACTACAAGGACAACCGCCTTATCCAGCACCTTGGAAAATGTTGCCTGACTTATGGCTGTCCCGCAGCTCGCAACTATTTTCTAGGCCGCTGGGAAGCGCCTCTGCCAACATCTCCAGACTGTAATGCACGGTGCATCGGCTGTATTTCCCTGCAACCTCCAGGGAGTTGTTCAGCAACTCAGGATCGAATTACCTTTGTACCCACCCCAGGCGAAATCAGTGAAATAGCAACAGCCCACCTGTTACAGGCCGAGAATCCGATCGTCAGTTTTGGACAGGGATGCGAAGGCGAACCTCTGCTGCAAAGCGACGTTCTAAAAAAAGCCATTAGAATCATCCGTGGCAACACCGGCAGAGGAACCATAAATCTCAACTCCAACTGCAGTTTACCAAAAAGTATCGCACAGCTTGCAGTAGCCGGCCTCGACAGTATCAGAGTTAGCCTTAACTCTGTTCAGGAAAAGTACTACGACCTCTATCATAGACCAAAAGGATATACCTTTTCTGACGTTAAACGTTCTATCAAGGTGATGAAAGATAATGGCAGGTTTGTCTCATTAAACTATTTCATCCTCCCTGGTGTAACTGACTCTGAACAGGAACTTGAGGCACTCTACCGCTTTATCGAATCCCACTCTCCTGATTTTATACAACTCCGCAACTTGAATATAGACCCCGAGTGGTATCTCAATATACTGAAGTTCCCTGAAGAATCCTCATCTCTGGGCATTCGGCGCTGGCTGGGGCTCATTAAACAGGATTACCCAGCTCTCAGGTTCGGTTATTTCAATCCTCAAGTCAACAAGCACTCACAAAATGTTTTCACGACAAAAGCTGAAACGAATACAGATCGTCTGGGCTAGAAGAACTCTTTCCTAATTGTTTTCAAACCCTTTTTTCATACTCTTCCCCTGGCATTGATATTTTTTATTGAACTTTTCCCTTGTAATATATTATACTAGGTAATAAATTTTCTTAACAATAAATAACCAATGGAGATATATCATGGATCAGCTGCCAAATATGCGTTTGACCACCCAAAGACAGATTATTTTGGAAGAGCTTGGCAAGGTAACCAGCCATCCTACGGCTAATGAAGTATACGATATGGTACGAAAACGACTGCCACGCATAGGACTCGGCACTATATACAGAAATCTTGAGCTTATGGCGGAAAGCGGAATTATTTTAAAACTGGAAGTGGGTGGTACACAGAAACGATTCGACGCAACAGTTGAAAATCATTACCATATTCGCTGCACCGATTGTGGCAGGGTAGATGATATTGATATTGAAGTGCAGGAAGAAATTAATGAAATAGCAACCAAATCTAGTGATTACAAAATTCTTGGTCACCATATTGAATTCTCCGGGATTTGTGAAAACTGCTCCCGAAAAAAGAAAGTTGTCCACTGATTATCGGCTGAAGGTCCCTTAAAAGTCAATAAGCGAGCCTGCAAAACTTTGGGCAGGCGATTTTAAGACAAGCTGAAGATGACTTTACAAAACCGGCGCTTACCAACCTTAATAAGTATTTCTCCCTGAGGTTTAATGGCACTGCCAACATCAGCAATTTTCTCTCCGTTAATTGATACAGCGTTCTGCTTGATCATCCTCCTGCCATCAGAAGTCGACTTTACAAGGCCGGCATCTACAAGTAATTGCGGCAGCCAGATCTCACCGGCAACTGAACAGGAAAACTCGGGTATATCATCCGGAACACCACCTTTAGTGAATACTTTCTCAAAATTTTCCTCTGCTGCGAGAGCAGCTTCAGGCGAGTGAAACCGTGATGTCAGCTCACGGGCCAACTGTTTTTTCACTTCTTTGGGGTGAACAGCGCCACTGTTCATTTTCACATTTAATTCTTCAATCTCACGGCTGCTGAGATCACTGAGCAGTTCATAGTAGCGAAACATCAGTTCATCCGAGATAGAAAGACATTTGCCGTATACATTTTCAGCGGACTCACTGATGCCTATGTAGTTATCAAGAGATTTACTCATCTTATTGACGCCATCCAGCCCCTCGAGCAGAGGCGTGGTGATAACTATCTGTGGCTCCTGTCCACGAGCTCTCTGCAGATCCCTCCCCATCAACAGATTAAACAACTGATCTGTTCCTCCCAACTCGACATCAGCCTCCATGGCGACTGAATCAAATCCCTGGATAAGAGGATACAAAAATTCATGTATCGAGATAGGTTTACCGCCTTCAAATCTCTTTTTAAAATCATCTCTTTCCAACATCCTGGCCACGGTCAATTCGGAAGCCAGCCTTATCATGTCATAAGAGGTGAGCTTTCCAAGCCAGGTACTGTTAAAAACTACACGGGTTTTTTTTGGATCAAGAATTTTAAAAACCTGTGTTTTGTATGACTCAGCATTTTCTGCTACCTGCTCGACCGTCAATGGTTTTCTGGTATCAGATTTGCCGGTGGGATCCCCTATCATACCTGTAAAATCGCCGATGAGAAAATATACATCATGCCCAAGATCCTGAAAATGTTTGAGTTTTTGTAAAAGAACCGTATGTCCAAGATGGAGATCAGGTGCCGTCGGATCAAACCCTGCCTTGACCTTGAGTGGAACACCCGTTTCCTCTGATTTTTTAAGTTTTTTTATCAATTCTTCGCGAGAAATGCAATTTACTGCTCCCCGTTCAATCAACTCAAGCTGTTCTTCAATCGAAACCATTTCAGAAACCATATTAATAAGCTATTTTAATAATTGTTTTTCAGTAGTGTCCGGTTAAGGACCTGCGAGAGGGTTTGTGGGTTGTTTCTGAAGCGTCATCCTGTAAATTTTGAAAATCAA
>JAOZLO010000112.1 GCA_029934775.1 Desulfocapsaceae bacterium | reverse complement strand
ATTCAAACAGGATAAAAATAATAGTTGAAAATCAAGAAATCTGCAGTCACAGCGAAAAAGAGTGGTCAGTGACGCTGTTTATTAAAGAACGCAATTGAAGTTTTGCTGGCAGCCAACAGTCTATTTATTTGATTTTTTAAAACTAGGCCATGATTGAAAGATCTATGCATAAGAACACAAAACTCCCCATGTCGGCAATAGCCCTTTTACCCCATCGACCGCCCATGCTCTTTGTTGACCGCTTGCTTGAGCGATATGGTGATAAAGCAAAAGGAGAGGTGGTGATGCCGGACAGGGGGATATGCTTTGATCCGGATCATAAATTCCCCGAATTTTTTATTGAAGTGATCGCCCAGACAATGGCAATGGCAAACGGATATGACGCCCTCTGCGACGGTAAAAATCCAAATGACGGTATGCTTGTAGGAATTGATTCATTTGTTTTTGCTCATACAGCCCCTCCGGGAGCTCTCCTTCACATCGTGATCGAGAAGAGCTTTGAGTTTGGAGCCGTCAGAATTATTCATGGAGAGATATTCCATGGGGATGTGCTGTTGGCCCAGGGAGATATTAAAGTATGGGAAGATATCGGGTGATGTGAGGATGGTAAAATTACTTTTTCCAGGCAAAATATTCCTTTTACCTGCGCTCCTGTTATTCTCCGTACTTTTTTTTTCTAAAGCGACAGCTTCCACCAAACAAAATGAGCTGGAAAATTTTCTCCAGGAAATTCAGGACAGTTCAGATCGGGTGCACTCCTTCACCAGTGGATTTACCCAGGAGAAAAATTTGTCGCTCTTTTCCAACCCAGTTATATTTCAAGGGAGGCTTTCCATTGTCCGTCCGGACAGACTGCGTTGGGAGTTTATCTCTCCGGTGCCTTCAGTACTTATTCTCAATGGAGAGCAGGGGCTGCGGTGTAATGATAAAGCACCAGCAGAGAAGTTCAAGCTCTCTGCTGATCCTGTTATGAAAATGGTAGCAGAACAGCTCTGGTTCTGGCTTGGTGGTGATTATAAAAAGCTGGCCAGGCATCATAGATTGGAGAAGCGTGACCCTGCTACTCTTCTCATAACTCCTGAAGATCAGAGTACAGCCAACTATCTTGAGACTGTAGCTATCGTCTTTGATGAAAAAAACCTCCAGCCTCTGCAGGTTGAGATTAGAGAACCGGGTGGAGACAGTACCCGAATCAGCTTTCATTCCTCCAAAATCAATATGAAAATTCCCGAGAAATTGTTTACTCAATGCGTGAGTGATGAGTAGGAAAAGCGCCCTGCTCAGGTGGTCTGTTGTCCTGGGAGTATTGCTGTCTGGAGTGTTCTTCTCCCTGCATGTATCAATAAATGACAATGCTCTTGATTTGCTGCCGGATGGCGCTGTAAAGGGAGATCTTCAACTTTTGCAGCGTCTTGGCCTGGTTGACCGTCTGTTTATTACCCTGTCCGTTGATGAAAAGGAATACCTGACAGAAGCTGCAGCACAAAAGGCGCTTAAAAAAAGTGTAGAGAAGCTGGGCAATACTCTTCGTGCCAATGATTTTTTCTCTCTTGTCGTGACCAGGTTGCCGCAGGGATATGAAAGCAGGCTGTTCAACACTCTTCAAACCTATCTTCCGGTTCTGCTTGATGAGAAGGATTTTGCTGAGATTGAACATTTGACTTCGGTAGCGGGGCTTGAAAAGGTTATGCAGCAAAATTTTGAACTGATTAACAGTCCGGCAGGAATAGGTATGAAGCAACAGGTTCAGCGGGATCCACTCGGGCTGACCCGTCTCTTGCTGAATAAACTGATACACTTGCAGACGGAGTTTTCCATGCAGTTGGAAGATGGTTTTTTTATGAGCAAAGACAGAAGGAGTTGTCTTGTTTTCGCAGAGAGTAAACTTCCACTCACTGATTCAAAAGGTGCCCAGACTATAGAGCACGAGCTGAAAAATGCTTTTGGCAAGGCTTTGACGATGGGTGTTGAGGCGAGGATTATTGGGAGTCTTCCTCATACACTTGCAAACAGTCGTTCGATTCAGCGAGACCTGCGACTGCTTCTCCCTGTGGCAACCATTCTACTTCTTCTGCTGCTTGGTGTTACTTTTAAAAATATCCGTGCTTTTATTGTTCTCAGTGTACCATTTATGGCGGCACCTCCTGCAATCGCCCTGACCACTTTGTTTTTTGGCAATATCAGTGCACTGGCACTTGGTTTTGGTATAGTTCTGCTTGGTATTGCTGTCGATTTTTCTATCCATCTTTACCTGACTCTGAGCCGGGAGGAGGGGACACAGGAAAAATTGCTCCATAGAATTCGCAGGCCGGTTATCTTTGCCACTCTGACTACGACTGCTGTTTTTATAATATTACTTTTTTCAGAGGTTCCCTCCCATAGACAGATGGCTACTCTTGCCCTTAGCGGAGTACTGCTGGCTGTTTTGTTTGCCTGGCTGGTAATTCCCACTATTGTCTCCCAAAAAGGGCGAAAAAAAAACAGTATCCAGCCAATGAAGTGTTTTTTATCTTACAATGCTTCCGATATCCGGCACCTGTCTCCACTACTGCAAAAGGGTGCATTGAGTATATGGATAATTCTTCTGGTCGCTGGCTTTCTGTCCTGGCCGCAGCTCCGATATAACGGAGATCTGCGTGTGCTGGATGTTCCTGATCGTGAAGTGCTTGCTGATGAACACCATTTTAATGTTACCTGGGGGCAAAAAGGAGATCAGGCATTTGTTATTGGTGTTGGTAAAAACTTGGAAGAGGCACTGGATGTAAATTCTTTAATATACCATTTTCTTCGTGAGAATAACTTTGATACTTTCCAGTCTTTAGCTCCGATACTGCCTGGTCCGGGAGTTCAAAAGAATAATCTGAAGTTGTGGCGTCAGTTCTGGCAAGCCAGACGACCTGCGTTTGATAAGCAGTTCGCAGCAGTTTCGCAGAATAAAGGTTTTTCTGAACAGGCTTTTGCCCTTTTTTTTCATCAACTTGAGCGAGATCCCGGGCTGCTTTTTCCTGAATCGCTCAGCCACAGCCCATTGCAACCGATGCTGGAAACCATGGTACGCTCGTTTTCCACCGCTAAAGAGAGTGGAGGTGAAAATCAGTTTCTGGTCATGAGCACCGTGGCGATTGATGATGATACCCTGCCTCTTTTACTTGCCTTTGCTGAACAGAATTCGAAAATTAAGGTACTGGCTAACAAAAAATGGAGGGCAGAAGTGGAACAGTTGTTGAGAAAAGATATTGTTCTGCTCTGTTTTGCCGCGGGTTGTGCTATTTTTTTTCTGGTTGCTCTGCAGTTTAGAAAAATTGATGTCACCTTTGCAGTGCTTGCTCCTGTTTTGTCTTCTCTTGCGGCTATGTCTCTTTTTTGCTGGATAACTGGAGGGGAACTCAACATGATGCATCTGATAATGGGTATAATGGTGATCGGTTTAAGTGTTGATTATGGAATTTTTGTAGCCTGCTCCAGGTTGACTGGAGATACCGGGACTGCCTCGATGGCTGTCTCAATCTGTGCCTGTAGTTCACTCATCGGCTTTGGTGTTCTTGCCTTTGCTCATCATCCGGCACTTCATTCTCTTGGGATTACAGTTCTGGTGGGTATTGGTGCAGCCTGGCCTGTGGCACTGTTTGTCAGTCCATTCCTGATTAAAAAAGAGAGCAGGGTAGTGCAATGAAGAAACTGATTATGCTGCTCATCAGTTGTGCACTGTCGTCCTGCAGCTTTACCGGTAATGTATATAACGGTCTGGGCATATCGAAGGTAGACAGAGCAGCCAGACTGTATACTATTCGTATTGAACAGTGGGGTGAACTGCGGTTTTCAGGTATCCTTGCACTGCAGCAGCGACAGGAAGGTTTGTATTATGTGATGCTTGATGCTACTGGTGTTAAATTGATTGAGGCGGAGGTCGGTCTGACCGGTGATCACAGGCTGATACGTGCAAACGGTCCCCTTGAGAGCTCACAATTGCCGCACTATTTATCAACCTCGTTAAAACGGATATATCTGCTTGATCCACAGGACAGTCCATGCAGTCGCAATGTTCTTCTCTGGTTTTGTAAAGAGCTGTCGGCTGAAAAAGGATGGAAAAAATATGTCCAGGCCGGCCCTTTTACTGTATGGAGGGTGGAGAAAAATGAAAGAGATGAATATAAAAGTGAAATTATTGTCTACTCTCAACCCTGGTTGGGAGTGCGTATAGTTCTTAAAGGGTTGGATAAAGACAAAACTGGATGATTTATGGAAAAACAATATAAACCTCTGTATCGATCCCTCCTCCACTCCTGCCTTGAATGGGAGATTATCGATGATGAACCTGAACTGCTGGAATTAAAAGGTGTTTTTGTTTTTACTACTGATTTTTCCGGTTTTAGGGGCCACTTCCCCGGCAGACCGATACTTCCTGCTGTAGTGCAACTTGCTTCCGTCCGCTTTTTGGCTGAGTCAGGTCTTAAACAGTCTTTATATCCTGAGAGCTACAGTCGTACGAAGTTTCGCGGTATTATTCAGCCGGATGAGAGGGTTGAAGTCCAGCTTCGACTGGTTAAAAAAGAAGTTGTCTGGTCTGGAACTTTTGCTATTTACAACGCTGGAGAAGAACGGGTTACCAGCGGTAAGTGTGTGTTTTCAATTATGACAATCTCGTGAAAATCTGAATTTTTCAATGGCTAAGTAAAAAGATTCATATGCGAGGCGCGTATATTATCTATTATTTTGGCGTACTAGGGTACGTCGTAATGATAGAAAATATACAGCAACGAAGCAGATGGAGAGTTTTTACGACGCCATCAATTATGAGCAGAGGAAGCTGACTTATTATGGGTTTTGCAAAGAGCTATTTCCCGGAGGATCCGTCTTTTCCTCCAGACCTGGAGGTATCATCGGAGCGACGGGTACGTTTTGAAGAGGTCGATGCACTTGGCATGGTCTGGCACGGCAGGTATCCCAGTTATCTCGAAGATGGTCGTATCAGTTTTGGCGATACTTACGGCTTGACGTATCATTGTTTTCGGGAAAACAGTACTGTAGGCCCCATTGTACAGATGCATTTAGATTTTAAAACTCCGCTGCATTTTGATGAAATTATGCAGATTGAGACCAAGCTGCACTGGGCAGAGGCGGTAAGACTGAATTTTTCATATACAATCCGTAACAGTAAGGGCGTGATTGCTGCGTCTGGATACACTGTGCAGTTGCTTACAGAAATTGATGGGACAGTCGTATTGGTTGTACCGGATTGGCTGCATGAGTTCCGAAAAAAATGGAGGACTGGGGTGTGGCATAGATGATGAGAAAGGTCGTGCTTATCGATGGTAATATTCTCACACCACTTGGTGATTTACGTTCTACCTGGAATAGCCTGCTTTCCGGTAGAAGCGGCATTATACAACAGGAATTTGGCTCTGTGACAGGACGATATCCTCTGGGAATAATCGAAGATTTACCACTGGGAAAGAGCAGTTGGAATCGTCTGCAGAGCATGTTTGACCGCCTTTTTGTCAACCTGCCAGTCCTCCCGGAAAAAACGCTGCTGTTTTGCGCTACAACCAAGGCTGCCGTAGATGACGTATTGCATGAGAAAGCAGAACTGCACGGTCAGCCATGGCAGATCGCTGATTATCTTGTTAATCTTCTTGGTCTTACAGAGCGTGGCACAACAGTCAGTGCGGCATGTGCTTCCGGTACTCTTGCCATAATCCAGGGAGCAATGCGCATTGCAGGTGGAGAGTGTGATCATGCCCTGATAGTCGGAATTGATATGGTAACCGAGTTTACTCTTTCAGGCTTTGACAGCCTGAAAGCACTTTCTTCTGAAGGTGCCAGACCCTTTGATACGAAGCGTAATGGTCTTTCTCTGGGGGAGGGGGCCGGATGGGTTTTGCTGGCATCGGAAGATTCGGTGCGATCCCGGGAAAAGATTCTGGCGAGTCTGGAAAGCTGGTCAATTTCCTGTGATGCAACACACATTACGGCCCCATGTCGCAGAGCAAGCGGTTTGATTGCGGCTATTGAAATAATAACAGAAGAGGCATCGGTACCGATTGGTGGAGTCAATGCGCATGGTACCGGGACAATATATAATGATAGTATGGAGCTTTTGGCCTTTGATACCAAGTGTCAGCCAGGTATTCCGGTCTGTTCCGTCAAAGGAGGTCTTGGCCATAGTCTTGGAGCTGCCGGAGTTGTGGAGTCTCTACTCAGTTCGCTGAGTCTGCAGCATAATATCCTGCCTCCAACCATTGGTCTTGAAACTCCTGAAGAGAGTAACTGTATTCTTTCCGGACAGGAGCCTCTCCCGCTTTTGTATCCTTCAATTCTTACCTGTAATTCAGGTTTCGGCGGTATAAATGCTGCTCTTTTTCTGACAAAATAGAGGCCATGCAATACGACGACAATAGAGTGCTTCTTGTTCATCCTCTTGGCTACAGTGCTAAAAATGCCGCAAACGATATTTCAAGAATGGCAAATATCATGCCCCCTCTAGGTCTTGCTTCGATCTCTGCCTATCTTACCTCCCATGGAGTTCAAAACGATATAGTTGATTGTTATGCCAACCCCGATTCTGATGAATTAATTGTTGCATATTTGAAACACCAAAAGCCTGCTTTTATTGGCTTCTCATGTACAACTTCCAGTTTTTTTGATGGCGTACGACTTGCGAAGATGGCAAAGAAAAGGGCTCCATGGGTTAAAACAGTATTTGGTGGAGTCCATGTTTCTGCAGTGAGAGAAGAAATACTTAATGAGTATTCATGTATTGATTACTGCGTGGTTGGTGAGGGAGAGGAAACCATTCGGCAACTTCTTGTTACCAGGGAAGATGAGATGAACAGTATTCCCGGAGTTGTCTTCAGAGATAATGACGGGGAGGTACAATTTTCCGGCTTGAGAAAACAGTTGCTCGAACTAGACTCTCTACCTTTCCCTGCCTATAGCAAACTTACTGGTTACCCGAAAATATATAAACTGCCTATTTTTAATTATCCCCGAGTGCCTAATGCAAGTTGCATTTCCAGCCGGGGGTGTCCATATGCATGCAGCTATTGTGACAGGTCTGTTTTTAATAGAACTTTTCGTTACAATTCGGCGGAATATCTCTTTAACCATGTTCTCTATCTGAATAAAACATTCGGTATTCGTCATATCAATTTTTATGATGACCAGTTCACCTTTCAACGTCTTAGAGTGATTGATTTTTGTCATAAAATGATCACCAGTCCTCTGAAAATGACTTTTAATTGTGCTGCCAGAGCAGAGCATCTCGATGATGAATTACTGCGATTGATGAAATCGGCCGGTTGCTGGATGATAAGTCTGGGTATTGAAACCGGAGATGAGGATCTATTGGCACAGCACCGTCAAAATGCTGATCTGCAGATGATGCGGGAAAAAATAGATTTGATCAAAAGGAGTGGTATCCGGGTTAAAGGGCTCTTGATGATGGGGCTGCCGGGAGAGACTGAAAGTTCTATCCTGAAAAGTCGTGCTTATGTGTATTCTTTGCCTCTGGATGATTTTAACCTGGCAAAATTCACCCCGTTTCCCGGCTCTCCCATTTATAAAAAGATAAAAGAAGAGGGAGCAGATCTAGGCACTTTCCATGAGGATTGGGAGCAGATGGATTGTATGAAATTTCAGTTTGTACCGAGGGGTATTGAACTGGAGAGAATGGAGAAACTCTTTATTGATTTCTATAAATGTCATTTCCAGAGAACCCGAGTTATTCTGGGTTATGTCTCCATGATATGGAAATCTCCTGACAGCTGGTTGCGGTTTCTTGGTAATTTGACATCTTTCTTACGATTCGCATTTACCAATAAAAGAATCGGCTGAGGGAGAGCTAGTTATGGTGTAACAATAACTGCATCAGAACGTTCAAGGAGGCCCCGTCTTGCCTTCATATAGGCTTTTGTTTCCAGCATTATTCCCCTGGCCTCATCCTGACTCAATGTGTAAGCATGGTAACTGCCACTG
>JAOZLO010000111.1 GCA_029934775.1 Desulfocapsaceae bacterium | reverse complement strand
ATGGAAAAAAATTCTGCCAGAGTATGAAATATAAGATAATTATATCGGCTGATGACAATTAAAAGAATGAAGGTGATGGTGGCAAGAAGAAGAGAGAAAAAAGTTTTAGAAAGTTTGTCACTATAGGTTTTTGTCACAATTGCTCCCTCTATGTCACTCAACTTGAAATTTCTCCATGATGTGTATTACATGAAAAAAGAGGAAAAAATCAAGACCACAAAGTCGTATGCTTGTTTGATTTTATAAAAAGGTACCAGAAAAGGAGTATTCCGGTTCCTTTTTAGTTGCAATATTATTTCCAGAAAACCAATTATAAAAGGAGCAATCTAAATTATTGATGCTTCCAGAGAATAAATCGAGACCAGTGCTCCATTGTCTGAGCATCGGATGGTTGATAGTACTTTCGTATCAAGCGTTGAAATTGGTAGTGTGAATCTCATGAGAGTCCATTTCCATCTGATGAATACCTTATCCCTGCGAAGTTCCGATTTGATATTGTCTCAAAAACGCACCCGAAAAGGAGCATTCTCACACTTTTAAAATATGCGCATTCTCAAAATATTAACATGCTGATATTACTGTGTTTATATTTATACGACAAGCCTTTCACGCCGACAACACCGGTTCGAATCCGGTTGGGGACGCCACTTACAAAATCAAGGGTTTCATAGTTTTTCTGAAGCCCTTTTTTGCTATTCCCCCCCCTTACCCGTACTTCCGATTCTACCGGAAACATCTCTCGAACTTCTTTGTCGAACTTAACCTTTCCAGCTACCGTGATTTTATTTTCGATGAAAAAAGACAATGGTTGGTGAAGAAAGACGTTCAAGGCCATCTCTTACGACCCAGGTGGACACGGACAGACAAGTCTGGGTTGTTCTCCTTGTTAGACTGAATGTAGATCGAAATCAATTTAGTTGTATCCCTGGGACTGATATTCTTTCAGCAAACAAGGGAGAAAACAGCAAAGTATTCTGCAACCTATACCCAGGTGTGCATTTTGCCCGTATTGCGTTTTCTGGGCTGCGACTGTATAATCAGCCAAATAATCAGAAGAAGAGGTGCGACTCGAAACGGAACACCTTATGGCTGGAAGCTTAGGGTTCGCACAAAACATTATGTGACATTGAAAAAGTATCACTTCAAACCATTAAATTCCATTTTCATGCTTCGTTGTGAAATGCTTTTCATGGGCGTTAGTTAGGATTTGCTTTTAAGTTTCAATGTGTTTTGAATTTATTGATCATTCGTTCTTTATGTAAGAATCAATGATTTCTTGGTAACGACCGGATTTTTGAATCTTTATAAGCCCCAAGTTGAATACGTCTCGTATTTTACTATCTCTAAAGGCTATCCGGTAAAAACTAGGTTCAAATAATTTGTGAAAAGTTACCTGCTGGTCAGTGGAAATATTTGTTAACCTGTTCTTATGATATTTGAAAATACGTTTATCTAAAACTATCACATCAGTACGCTTCAGAAAAAGCATGCTTACCTGACCGCTCTGGTTTGACATCTCCCTATATTTAAGATTATTTTTTGTCATTAATTCGAATCTTTTTCCTAATGCAAATGCCGCTTGTTGAAAGGCAATAACTCTTTTCTCTGTCAAATCAACAATCGTTTTTATTGTTAAGTTTTGCGATTGCAGTGTAACGGCAAAATTATGATACGCTATGTATTCGTCAGACAAAAAATAGCCCTGTATTTCCGGGTAGTGATCCTGAACTGTCAGAACACCATCAACTGTCCCATTTTTAAAGGAAATCTTTGTTCGCAATAACGGTTGATAAACAAATTGGACTTTATAGCCTCCCAGGGCAAAAACCTCTCTAACTATATCCGCCTCAAATCCAGAATCATTGGACTCAATAATATATGGTCCAACCGTCAAACCTGCTGCCAACTTTATTGTTTCTCCTAAAGCCTGTAATGGAAAAATGATGCAAACAAAAAACAGCACAATATGTTTCATATATATGGCCTCCCTTCTTTTGTTCTACCAGCATAATTTAAAAATTCGTACAAGTGGAAGGAAAAGATGTGTAGAATTTTGATCCACTAGCTTTCTTAAAATATTGCACATCACTGGGTATCCAACACTTTCCGAATCAAAACAGCAATATCCCTCTTGGCAATTGGCTTGAAAGCAAACTCTTTTATTCCCAGAGACTTAGATTTTTCCTCAGAGATAATAGTGGAATAACCAGTGCAGAGAATAATCGGGATGTCAGGGCGGATCTGCAACATTTGTTCGGCAAGATCATAGCCTGTCATACCAGGCATGGTTTGGTCTGTGATAATAAGCTCAAATTGATCTGGCTGGTTCTGAAAAATCGTTAGGGCTTCAATACTACTATTTCTGACAGTAACATGATACCCAAGCCTTTCGAGCATATCCTTACCCATATCAGCAAGCACCTTCTCATCATCAATAAAGAGAATCCTTTCTTTGCCAACTGGAACTTGTTCAATAATCTTATTTTCATCAGGTTGTGTGGGTTCCTCCATAACAGGCAGGAACACATGAAAAGTAGTTCCTTCTCTAAATTTACTATCAAGGGAAACAAAACCTCCATAGTTTTTTACTATGCCATGGACAATAGAAAGTCCCAATCCTGTTCCTTTACCAGTTTCTTTAGTTGTGAAATATGGATCAAAAATATTTTCTCTTATATCTGGTGCTATCCCTGGGCCTGAGTCACAGATTGATAACTGAACAAAAGTACCAGCTTTGGCACCTGGTTCATGGGCAAGATCTTCAGCACTGAGTATTGTCTCTTTTAATAAAATATCTAATTTACCACCTGTTTCTTCCATGGCATGGAAAGCATTGGTACCTAAATTCATTACTATTTGATGTATTTGGGTAGGATCGGCAAAGATAAGTCCAACGTTGGACTCTATATTTTGATTAATTTCAATGGTGGCAGGTAATGAGGGACGAAGCATTTTTATGGCTTCTTCCACTACGCTTGTTAATTGTAAAGGGTGTTTTTCAGTGTTGTTCTGTCGACTGAAAGAAAGTATCTGTTGGACGAGTCCCTTTGCTCTATTACCTGCTTCTAAAACCTTATCCAGATCTTTGACAACTGTTGACCCTCTGGGGCTGTCATCTCTTGCCATTTCAGCATATCCTAATATTGCAGCTAGAATATTATTGAAATCGTGTGCGATTCCTCCAGCCAAGGTGCCAATTGCCTCTATTTTATGAGCCTGAAAAAGCTCAGCTTTCATCCTTTCCTGATTTGTTATATCCCTGGTAATGTGAACAGTGTGCAATAATTCTCCTTTTACATCTGAAACAGGAGAGCTTATAATATGAAAAATATTCCCGAGTTTCTTATGAGTAATGGTTGTATCATTGACTGTATTATTTTTTAACGTCTGAAGATCAGAACAATTTGAGCATGGTTCATTAACTCCTCGGAAAAGTTCATAGCAATGCTTTCCTATCACATCCTCAACCTTTAATTGAAAAAAATCAAAGGTTGCTTTGTTCGCCTGAAGAATTTCCATATCACTGTTATGGATGGTTATCATATCACTCATAGCATTGAATGTTCTTTCCCACTGTTGCTGACTTTGGCGTAATAAATTTTCAGTATTCTGCCTTTCTATAATTTCTTTTTTAAGATCCCCTGTTTTTCTATAGATTTCTTCATCTCGCTGCTTCAGGTTTAAGGCCAGATTGTTGAATGTATCAATGATATTTTGAATTTCAGTTTTCTGTTCAACCAATTCCGATTGATAATAATTGCCTTGTGCAAGTTCGTTCATACTATCTTGCAAATTTGCCAAGGGTTTGGCCAGGTAACGCTTGAGAAGAATATTAATTAACAGAAAGGAGCCCAAAATAATTCCTAAGACCATACAGACCCCAATAAATAAAATATTGTTTCTCTGTTGCTTCCAAGAAATATTTGAATAGTAGATATCTAAATAACCTACCAAATCCTTTCCTTCGTAATGAAGTTCTTTATTGATATGGATATTTGTCCTTGTTTTTGATGGTTTCTGTTCAAAAATGACTTTCTTTTTATGATCCAGTAACCTGAGTCCAGTAATTTCTGGTGTAGAAAAAATAAGGTCGCAGAGTTTTAGTGTAGTGCTAAGGTCAAAGAGCCAGAGTTGCATTGTAAAGGTATTGGAAATATTCTCAGTCTGTTTGTTTATATAGCTATTGAATTCGTTTTCATAAAAACGAATTGAGAAAAAATAATACACAGCTCCAATAACAATACTGATACAGAGGATAACTAATCCGATTCGTGTACTCAAATCATGTCTAAGGCTTTTTCGCATCAAAAATCTCAGTGCTATTGTGCCGTAATTTTAAGGATATCTTTTTCGATTTGTAGAAAGGTGCCATCTGCTTTTATATCTTTTAAAGCTTTAACGATGTTTGGGATAAGTGCCTCGTGTTTTTTATGAATAAGGCAAAATGTAGGAAAGACTCCTAAGGGTGGGCTTAATCTGGTTATTCCGGAAAAATGGTTCTCTTTTATGATTTTATCAACAATAGAATCATTCAAAGCTACTACCGTATCCAATCTTCCATCGTCAAGCATCTGAAATAAACGCTTTAATCCCGGAAGCATTGTTATTTCTCCCAGCATATTTGTTTCCAAGTTTTTTATTCCCACCCTGAAGCCATTTCGTAAATTTTCAAGAGATTTATAGCCATTAATTGAGAAAACAACTCCTTTTGTGTAAACATTTAACGTACTGACACCTATAGACTCGGGTATCTGGATAAGATTCTCAGTGTCAAGCGGGGCAATTTGTTTAATATTTTGTGCTCTCTCTGGAACTCCATCTCCTTTTTCATTTGCCATGACTAACGCTCTTTGAGACGATTCAAAAGAAACAAATTTGAGAGTGAACCTCCCTGCTCGTCGAAAAACCTCTTGAAGTCTTTTTTCCACAACAGCGCCCACAGGAGATTCTTTGCTAGTATAGAAAACAAATGGTTCTTTTTCAGTGTTAAGGTCCTGAAGGGATGCTCCTGTTGCTGGAACAATAGATATTGCCAGGCAGAAAATAACTGAAAAAGTGATCTTGTAGTTCATTGTAAAATTCATTTTATAGACTTTCTGCACTCTATGCAGAAAAAAGGTTATTGAAGGGTATCGTTTAATTTTTTGTCAACAAAAATTGTCTTCTTTCATTTCCTTATCCTCACAACTCTATAAGATATTATAGAGTTGCACAAAATCTCCTGCCATGTCAAGACAAAACCTGAAGGAATATGACCTAAAAACTTACCAGAGAAGAGCTTTTAAATATTCGATATTTTTTCCAGAAAATATCCAAAACTATACTGGAAGCATCTCGGACCTAAAAATGCTTTTTACTTGTAAGGTTATTCTGAATATCATTAACCCTCTAAAGATCAAGAAAGATTTGCTCATTTCCTCGGTTTTGATCGAAAAATCAAACTTTTTACAGTACCCTTAAGACCAACAGCAAAGATGTCTCAATCCTTTTTATCAATTCATTTCTGAAAAGGGAGTAAAGGTTAATGTTTAAGTCGAAACCTCTATTATTCATCTCTCTGTTCATTGTTATTTCAGATATCCTTTTTGTCGGCGTCAATTATTATTCCACGCTTAATTCTCTTAAATCTGATACCAGGAAATGGGCGAAAGACCAGCAGCATATATTCAACTTGTTACTTGAAGAAAAAGCCACGAGCATGCAGCAAATTGCAATGTATGTGGCCAGTGACACCAATGTTCAGCGATTGTTCTTGTTTGGCAAAGAAATGCTCGCTAGCAAAGGGGGGGATTTTTCAGCACCTGCCGTGCAGTACATGAGGACGAAGCTGTATAACTCCGTAAAATCAAGTTGGACAGAAATGGCTTCTAAGTATGACGTCAGGCAACTGCACTTCCATCTTGGACCCGGCTCAAATTCTTATCTACGGGTTCACCGTCCAGAGAAGTACGGTGATAATATGGACGAAGTTCGCTATACCATCGTCGATGCAAATAAAAACTTGAAGCCAACCAAAGGATTCGAAACTGGCAGGGTCTATTCTGGCATCCGTGGTGTAGTTCCGGTTTACGCGACCAACATCAATAATGAAAAAGTCCACGTCGGCGCTTTGGAAGCGGGTACCTCCTTCTCTGATACGCTGAGAATACTGCGAGAGGAGCTGGAAAGTAATATTACCATTTTGCTCACTCAGAATCATGTCGAAAAAAACATGTGGCCGGATTTCATTGCAAGAACTTTTACGGATAAACGGACAATAGAAGGATATTATATTGAGTGTTCAACCCTCCAGGATGTAAAAACTTTTCTAACTCAAGGACCTATCCTCAAAGCAATCAGAGACAATCTGGAAGCAGATATTATACATGTTGACGGCATCTGGCAGTTCTGCAGTTTTCCATTACAGGATTATCATGGCAGTCTGAATCCAAGCCTCCCTGATGCTGGAACCGTGGTTGTCTGGCGTGACGCTTCTGACAAATGGGGTCAGGTGCAGCAAAGCCTGATCACAAATATTGTTTTCTCCATTGTCGCTTTGGTCCTGATCGAACTGGCTCTGTTTACGGGTTGGCATATCTCACAGAATCACCTCAACGCTATTATCTCTCGTCAAACATCGGAATTACAGAAACTGGCGAACTATGACGGCTTGACCAGCTTACTCAACAGAAGAGCCATCGAAGATATATTGCAGCGTGAGATGAGTCGTTTCAATCGCTATAACACTTTTCTGACCGTCATGTTGTTTGATCTCGATCATTTCAAAAAGGTCAATGACACCTATGGTCACAACGTCGGTGACGAGGTACTTAAGAAGACCGCAGAACTGATACAAACCGTCATAAGAAAGAATGACTACGCAGGACGTTGGGGTGGTGAGGAATTTCTCATAATTGCCCCTGATACCCCGCTGGACTCGGGGGTTCAACTGGCAGAGCGTATTCGGAATGAAATGGCAACCTATGAATTTGTTGAAGTTGGTAGCGTGACACTTAGTATTGGAGTGAGCCGGTGTGAACGGGGTGAGAAATTGGATCAATTGATTAGGCGCACTGATGATGCCTTATACCTGGCCAAAAAGAAAGGCAGGAACTTGGTTGAAGTGGGAGTTTAGTTTATATTTGACCATAACTGTCAAAAAAAGTGATCTATGAGAGATACGGAAATTAATACTCAGTCACGCATACATTCCGAATGGAGCATTTTCGGACAATTAAAAATTCAAAATTATTTTAAGAAAACTTGCTTCAAATGCAGCACTCTAAATAATTTGATGGTTCCAGAATATCGGAGAGATGTGAACATCTTGGATATAAACGATAAAAAAAGCAATATCCAAAACTAGGCCAATGATGCCACACCATCACATCTCTCACTATTTGCTGCTATGTAAAACTGTTTTCAAATACTAATTTTTCAAGATCAACCTGTCCCGGACGTGGCCATGCTTCCTTGGTACCCTTGCCAACTGCCACAAACATTGCAATGATATGGTCTGCAGGGAGATGGATAAGTTTAGCAGCTTTTTCGAAATCAAAACCATCCATTGGGCATGAGTTATATCCCATTGATTGTGCAGCAAGCATAAGTGTTTGAGCGACGATACCACAAGATCTCATGGCCTCATCTCTTTGCACTTGTTCTTTGCCCCGATAGTAATTGTCGATTGCGGGAAGCATAAACTCTTGAACCTCTTGAGGGGCATTGACCCAGTATCGACCAGGTTGCTTCTCCCATGACTTCAAATCGGCACAGAGTACAATAAATAAAGACGCATCTGTCACTTGCGCTTGATCCCACGCCACCTCCCGAACCTGCTTTCGCAACTCAGGATCAGTCAGCACAACAAATCGCCAATTTTGGATGTTAAATGCTGTAGGAGAGAGAATGGCGAGGGATAACAGCTCATCCACTTCCTCTTTTGTCATACTGTGGTTAGGGTCATAGTGTTTGATTGCCCTACGTGCTTTTATTGCTTCTT
>JAOZLO010000110.1:6331-8094 GCA_029934775.1 Desulfocapsaceae bacterium | reverse complement strand
GTTTCTCTTTTCCCTTATCTGCCTGATAAGCATCACTTTTGGGATTCTACCGACCACCCATGGTGCGACTGATACCCCAATCGATAAGAAGCTGTACACACTGGCCGGAAAACCCAAAATAATGGTGATAATAGAGGAAAAAATAGCAGGACTGTTTATGACAACCGCCTTTGAAGACATTGGTCAGGCAGAGTCCACTATTATGGAGCAATTGATAAATGCTGGATTCGCGGTTGTTGATTCAAAGATAGCAAAAGCAAATATCACTAAAGATCAGGCGGCTAAAATACTATCCGGCAATAGTCAGGCAGCAGCTGTTGCCGGGTTGAATGCTGGTGCACAGATTATTATCACAGGTAAAGCCTATTCAAAGAATACCGGCGGTCGAATCGTTAATACCCAGATGCAGTCTCTTCAGGGCGTAGTCCAGCTGCGAGCTATCCGTACAGACGATGCCCGTATCATTTCTTCCCGCAGCAGCCGAACCGCCAAAGCCCATATCGATGAAGTTCAGGGAGGTACCCTGGCCATTGAATCTGCCGGTAGAAAAGTAGCTCAACTCCTTATCGCTGACATACTCAACCAATGGGCCAGTGAAAGTTATGACAGAAAAAGGCAGATAACCGTCATGCTGAGCGGTCTCGTCTCCTACCGCCACCTTATGGCCATCAAAGATTTCCTGCAAAAAGAGATGGCGGGGGTAAAGGCTGTCCACCAGCGAAGTTTCCTGGCAGGGTCTGCTGAACTGGCCCTTGATTATAGTGGTAAATCAAGTGATATCGCAGATGATCTGGCCACCCGTAAGTTCAAAGGATTTCGGCTTGAACCACTGCAGGTTACATCAAATCAGCTGGATTTAAAGGTGGTGCTCGATCGCTGACTACCATTTTATGAGAAAGTGACAGAAAATACTGTTCCAAAGGAACACGAACATGTCAAAACATTTTATATTTATAGTTGTTATTTCAATTTCTTCGGCAATGATTCCTACTCATATTTTTCCACGGGCATTGGACAGGCCTTCTGCAACCATTGAAATCATGAAGGTTTCGCCACCGATGTCTACAGTGCAAAATAGTAATATACTTTTTGCAGGAGGTATAAATGGAAAATACCCAGGCATAAACGAATTCAAGAAACTCTATCAGGAAAAAGCAAGCAGACTTATAGCAATTATAAACGAGCTTGGTGAATCGCTTGATGAAATGAAGACTGCTGATGATGCCTTTGATAAAAACATACGTCTTCAATTTATCAGATGGCATTCTCTGATGTCTCAAAACAAGCTGTTCACTCCCATTTTTCTTGAAGAAAAAAAGCTGATGGAAAAAAGCGTAGGTTTTCAGATTAAAAATGCTATTTACTGGGGAACTGTCAAAGCATATAGAGGGGAACTATCCGATTCTATAAAAGAACTTGGCAATATACCTACCAGTTCACTGGTCCAGTCTTCTCTTCATCTTGAAATATTAAAGCTCTATTTTGTTTTAATTGACTTTTATTCTGAAAAACAAAAATCTCTTTTTATATCTGCCACATGCCTGCATTCGTTTGAAGAGAACAAACAGTATAATTTACCAGGCAATGCGCTTTCCAGGGTTACCTCCCTGCATACAGAAGAATTAGAACTCATTAATTTCATGATTCACAGATTGGTTGGCATCTGGGAGCTCGCTTTTAGTGCTTTGGCAGAATTAGAAAAATTAAAAAATATTGATAACAAGATTATAATTACGGCGAAGAAAAAATTACTCCAGCAGTAC
>JAOZLO010000110.1:0-6321 GCA_029934775.1 Desulfocapsaceae bacterium | reverse complement strand
TTCTGCAAACCGCAACACAAGAATTGAGGGCTAATGGTTTTCAAGATGAAGCAGATATTGTCATAGAAATATTAAAAAAATATCAGGCAATTCTGCTATTTTCCAGAGAAACAAGAGAAGCAAAAAGAAATTCGTTATCCACAGTCAAAATGAAGCAGTTTTTCTCTTCTCTGCACGTTATCACGGTAGCACATGCCGGAGTAGTGGATTGGGTAAAGTCAACCGCATCCGTCGTGGGTGATTCTGTGCTGTTTCAGACTATAACAGGCACCGTCAATGATATTGTTAACATTCCTGTGGAAGCTTTTGATAAAACAACCAAAGGAATTGCTGACATTTATTTTGGAAATGAAAAAGTGAATGCTCAATCCTTCATCAACGGAGTCCAGGCTACCTATTCTAAAATCGGTACTCACACACTTGGGCAGGATGCCATGAGCAAGGCACAGGGCTCATTTAAAGAATTTGATAAGGAATTTATTGATACAATTCCTCTGGGACAGGCATTGGCCAATGTGGCAACCTTTGGTGGATATGGACTGGCAAAAGATGTTGTAACCCTCAATGACGACAATGCGTCCCTTACAGATAAAATTATCGCCAGCGTGGGTGTGGGTTTAAGTTTTATACCATTACAGGCACCTTCTGGTAATGTTGCTACGGGCGCGCTGGGGGGAACTGTAGAGGCAACAAAATCAGGTCTTAAATCCAGTACTAAAATTACATTGAAAGCCAACAAATTTTTTTGGAAATCCGGAGCGAACAGTGTCGCAAAAAATGAAGCGTATATAATTTCAAAGGAACTCATCAAAGCCCAAAAGGCAAAAGCTGGAAAAAGCCTTATTTGGCAATTAGAAAAAAAATTATTTAAAGCCACTGCTAAAACTGGTTCGACTTTGACTCATTTGATAACAACACAAAAAAACCTGAAACAATCGATTAAAGATGGAATAAAATCAACTCTCAATAGCCTGGTAAATGGAGTTAAAAAAGGTTTTGTAGGAGAAAACGAGACAGCAATGAAAACTATTGGTAATGCCATGAAAGGTAACTGGGGAAAATCAGTTACAGAAGGAATCCATGAAATCGTTGAAGGAGGGGTAAAAAAATTTATCTTACAGGGTGTCACTACCGAACTGGCAGGTGACAGCATCAAAAACTATGTAAAAGACACCATAAATGAAACCCTTATGTCCGACATGATGACTTCCGCCCAGATAGGCTCTGTAAAGGGTGGTGCAATTAATGCAGAAAGCAAAATAAAAAAGGAAAAAGATACAAACGGTGAATACGACCCACATAAAGACCCGGGAGCCAATTTTTCAACAGACTCAGCTGCAATCGCTCAAGCAGAAACAATCGGAAAAGACTTTCAAAAGGCGATGCCGGGGGGCCAGAACTCAAACGGGACCGGTGGCAGCCAGGGAAGCGGAGGTGGATCACCTCAGCCGCCTGGTTATACAAAGAATACAATTGGCGGCAATATTAATGCTGCAACTGGTGCTGGAGGAACTGTCGGTGGAGGAGCAGGAACCGGCATACCACCAATACCTCCACCTCTGCCCCCTCCAGGTGGTGCAAATACTGGCAGCGGGACAGGTGGGCCAACAGTCGGCCCACCACCAATACCTCCGCCCGGTGGTACAAATACAGGAGGAAAAACAACAGGTGGGGGAACCGGCAATGTTGGTGGCGGAGCTGCCGGCAGCACCCAGGGTGGGAAGCAACAGTGTTCAAAAAATGAAATGTGTTCCGTTTTGCCTGATGCTGCGCAACTTGGCATCAGTGGCGGAGCAGTAAGCCCATGCTCACGGCAATCAGGAACGAAAACAACTTTTACAAAACTGTTACCTCCAAAGGGAGGGAGTAGAGGAGTAAATATGACAATGGCTGTTCATCCCACTACTGCGGCAGCTAAGGCAGAGGTGCAGAAGTATGGTGCATCGTGCGGGAGCGGTTGTGTGCCTGTCAATATCGGTAGCGGCGGCTACAAAACATCAAGCAATTCATATCCTTATTATCAAATATATTATAATAATGTAGTCATCACCTACTCCAGCCATAAAGCGACAAGAAAACCAATTCCACCCCAGGATCAATATATTTCAAACATTGTGCAGAAAATTAATGCATTGAGTTGTCAACCCAGTCCATGATTGAGTACTTTTCTTCAATAGCCAGTTATTTTTAAATGAGGTGATTAGATGGGAAGAAATATTGTTTACTGCATGTTTGCAGTTCTGTTGTTTTTCACTGGTTGTGTTATGCCGGAAAGTATTAAACTGGGTGATCAATTTTTACTGGATCAAGACTATATTCAGGCTATTGAATCGTATGAAGCAGGACTCACCCAGATTACGGAGAAGAGCAGTCGGCAGGAAGTTGAAATTAAACTGATCGAGGCCCGCAAAGGACTCACAGATGAGTATTTGGCAAAAGCTGCAGCAATTCAGCAACACCAAGAGGGCGGTATATTAACAGCTCTTGAAAATGCAACTGGCCTTCTTTCACAAGCAGAACAGTATCAGGACAAAGAGCAAAGGATATCCAAAGCTCTGGCCCAATACAAGATGGAAAAGACCCAGATTAATTCAGCTCTGGCAGGAAAACAGAAAAAAGCCCTGGAATTACAGGGAAAATATGAATTTGACTGGGCGATGCAACTCGTTAATAGTGGGCTCGAAATAGACCCTGGCAGCAAAGACTTACTCGATCTCAAACGAAATCTTGTCATTTTAAAGGAAAGGCTTGAAGAGATAAAAAAAGATTTTGCTGAAGGGAACCAGAAACAGGCAATTGCAATGCTTGATCAGCTTAACTCTTTATCAACGGTCCCTTTTTCCAGAGATGCTCTACCAGCAGAAATAAAAGAAGCGATGGCTCTTTTCTATTTCCAGCAGGCCCTCTCTGCAGAAAAAAATAATGACAGGTTCAAAGGATACCTTCTGGTTAAAAAAGCCATACTGCTGGACAGTGCACATCAGGATATATTCAGTTTACATCGAGATCTCAGTGATTTTGTCAGCAACTCAATGATATCAAATATTGCAGTCGGCAGCTTTGAGTCACCCTCCAATGACCCGGATGCCGGGAAACAATTTTCCGATTCTCTGATCAGCTATCTTTATGGAGTGTTGCCCTATGGTATTAACATCCTTGAACGAGACAACATTGACGATGTCCGTAATGAACAACGAAACAGAGATGAGGAAATTGCCAAGTTGCTGGGACTTGACCTTATGGTGATGGGAACGGTCTCTCTTTTCAGGGTAGAGAAAAATATTGATGAACGTGGGGCAACTGTCAAAATGAAAATAGGAGAAAAAACCGTCATCAACCCGGAATTTGAGCAAATGATAAAACTGCATGGGGTTGACCAGGCAACATGGCCATCTACACCACCAAAAACGTTAAACAAAGAGATTTTCGATTTTATTCAATACAAAAAAGGCCGCGCCCGTTTGACAGGATTTGCCAAAGTCAGTTTTCGTATTTTCGATATCGACAAAGGAGCCATTTCCTTTGTCAAAGACATTGCTGCCAGCGTCAAACATACCAGCGATTTCCAGGACGAAGTAGAGGAGGCCGGAATTGAATATATTCCAATGCAGCTGCCAACGACTATAGAAGTCAAAGAAGAGATGCGAAAACAGGTCGTCGAACAGATAGGTACCATAGTTGCCTCAGCCTTTGAGTCACGGGAAGTACGTTTCCTCAACAAAGTTAATTTTCTGTTAGAGCGCCGGGAAAATCAGGCCGCCTATGAGCCAGTTGCCAAAGGAGTGAGTTATTGCGAAAAAGCAGCCTTAGAAAAAAATAATCGCGCCTGTACTCAACTTCAGCAGCTGGCTGATCAACTGCTCCAATAATGTGTCAGATTCCCTGGCACCATTCATAAGCATTCCTGAACATCTGCATCCAGGGAGAAACTTTAAGGTCTTTCATCTCAGCGGGGAGATAATGCGCCTGCCATGGCAAAAATACCCGTTCCGGATGAGGCATCAGGGCCAGATGTCTACCGTCAGGTGAGCAGAGTCCGGCCATCCCTTCGGGAGAACCGTTCGGATTAAACGGGTATTTCTCCGTTGCTTCACCGTTATCATCCGCATAGAAAAGTGGTGCCAGCCCCTCTTTCCTGACCGTTTCAAGAATCACCTCATCAGGAAAATGAAGTCTCCCTTCACCATGATCAACGTGAATACCAAAAACCAGACCCTCCATTCCTTTCAGCATAATGGCTCGACTGTTCTGCACTTTCACTGTCGTCCAGCGAGATTCAAAGCGACCGGAGCTATTGCGTACAAAACGGGGCTGTCGACTGGCCGCAAGCCCCTGCTGAGGCACCCAGCCCAGAAGCCCGAAAAGCTGGCATCCGTTACAGACACCCAGGGTAAAAGTATCATCTCTATTGTAGAAATCATGAAACATCTGCTTTAAACGTGGGTTAAAAAGAATAGTCGCCGCCCAGCCTTTCGCTGACTCCGGTACATCCGCATACGAAAAACCACCAACCGCAGCAAGTCCTCTGAACTGCTCAAGACTGACTGCCCCGGTGAGCAGGTCCTGCATACAGACATCCCAGGGTTCAAATCCTGCCGCATAAAAAGCAGAACTCATCTCCCTGTCAGAATTTGAACCTTCATCCCGCAGGATTGCAACCCTGGGTTTATCAATTCTGGTTAAAAGTTCAGGGGGCGGCGGTTCCGGAGTAAAACTCAGATGATATGATGGCCCTTTACGATCATAGATATTTTCTTTTTCCTGCTCAACACAGGCAGGATCGACCTGCAGTCTCTCAAGTTGGTAGCTTGTCTCTTCCCACCAGCTCCTCAAAATCACCATCTTTTCATCAAGAACAGATCTGTTGTTATACTTTATTGAAATCTGTTTCTCTTTCTTCGTCCTGCCAAGCTCTATAAAGGGCACTTTTTTCCTGCCAAGGATACCTTCTACAGTTTTTCGATTTTCCTCACTGCACTCAACAACAAGGCCAAGTTCTTCTGAAAAAAGTGCTTCAAAAACCGTGTCGACACTGCTCAGGTTCAATGTAAAACCGCAGTTCCCGCTAAACGCCATCTCAAGCAGGGTCGTAATCAGGCCACCATCACTTCTATCATGTCCGGCAAATATCAACCCTTTTTCTATCAGCTCCTGTACTGCCTTAAAACTATTTTTGAGTAGAACTGCATCTTCAACATCGGGACTCTCATCCCCCACCTGCCTGTGAACCTGGGCAAGGGCACTTCCCCCAAGCCTGTTGTGACCACCGGCCAGATCAATAAAAAGGAGTATGGAACCCGGCCATTTAATATCAGGAGTAATAATTTTTCTGATATCCGGCACTGCTGCATAGGATGAAATGACAAGCTCCCGGGGAGATTTAACGGTTTCATCTCCAACCATAGTTGCCATGGAGAGACTGTCCTTCCCACCATCTGCCGCCATACCGACGTCAATCATTATATCCCGCATAGCCTGAACCGCATCGTACATGGCGGCCCCTTCCCCTGGAAGCTTCGGTGCCCACATCCAGTTAGCAGAGCATTTTATCTGCTCCGGATCTTCAATCCTGGCCCAGACCAGATTGGTCAGCGCCTCCCCCACCGCCATTCTTGCCCCGGCGGCAGGATCAACCAGCATCTTGACAGACTGTTCCCCTATTGCTGTAGCGATTCCCGTATGGCCAAAATGACTCTGCGCCGCTACCGCAACATCGCCCACGGTAAGTTGCAGAGGCCCACAGCACTGCTGCTGGGCAACAAGCCCCGTGACCGCCCGATCAACCTTATTGGTCAGAAACCTCTTTGAGCCCACAGACACAAGTCGCAGCACATCCTTCAAAGCAGTGGCCACCGTCATATCGTCTGGAAGAGATACCGGACTATTTTCGGTAGAGATTCTCCTGTCTTCAAAAGTTTTCTGTGGAATATCACCGAGCAGGGCATCTAGATCTATATCTACCGGAGTTGAATCATCCTGAGCATCATGAAGAACAAACCTCAGATCACCGGTCACTTCACCCAAGAGCTCACAATTCACTTTCTCCCTTTCACAGATTGCCTGGAACTGCTCAATATTCTCCGGTCTGATCAAAAAACCAGTCCGTTCCTGATATTCTGCCACGTAGATTTCCAAAACAGACATGGTAGGGTCACCCACCCGGATGTTGCGGATTTCAACTGTACCACCTGATTTTTCAACCAACTCCTTCAACACATTGGCAGGACCACCGGCTCCCTGATCGTGAATAACATCGATCAAAGTCTTGTCACCCATCTCGTTGCAGGCACGGATAACACGGTTCATCTTCTGCTCCATCTC
>JAOZLO010000109.1:6325-8116 GCA_029934775.1 Desulfocapsaceae bacterium | reverse complement strand
TTTTAGACAGGGTTGATAACGGATTCGACCTGTACGGATATTTCAATTACAGCCTGAAAACTTCCTTTTTTCTGGAATATAAATTTGTTGATGTCGCTTATGATGAAAGAGTTCAGATAGATAATAGTTCACAGTTTATATATGGTGGTATCAAATGGGATACTACTGAAAAAGTTGCTCTCCTTTTAAAATTAGGCTATCAGGACAAGGAATTTGAAGATACAAGCTTAGAGACGGAAGATTTTGATGGATTTGTCTACGATCTCCAGTTTTTATATCGTTTTTCAGAAAAAACAACTTTCGACTTTGATATTTATCGTACAAATGAAGAGACTGACAATTATCGGGCCAGTGATAAAACTATTATTGGTGCCGCGTTTGTTTATAATCAGAAGTTTTCAGAAAAATGGAGTGGCAGCATAGGTATCACCTATGAAGATGCAGATTATTCTGATGTATTTGTGGTAACCGAAGAAGATCGAAGTGATCAGACTGTCTTTTTTGAACCGGGAATACAATACCTCTTTCGTGAATGGTTGATGTTTGAGCTGGCGTATGAGTACGAAGGCAGAAGTTCAAACGAAGATTTATTTGACTATGATACGAATACTATCATGTTTAATGTCAACTTTGCGTTATAAAACATAATGGCGTCGTAAAAAAGTCCGATCTCCTTCGTTGCAGGTTTTTATCAGAACCTCAACATACCACATGTATAGCTGAGGGCCTGATAAAAACACTACGCCTCGATTATCGGACTTTTTTACTTAGCCATCTAAGTCTTCGAATGACCTTTCCTGGAGATCGTCAAATGTAAATTTCTTATATTTTAAAAGAAAAAATTTGCCCCGTGCTGTTCGATTGTTATATACTCGAACAGTACGGGGTTTTTTTATGCCGGGTTGGTAATTAGCTGTTAGCAATTAACTGTAGGTTAAACACTAAAAGCTAACAGCTAATAGCTATCTAAAGGAAAGATGATAATGAAGAAAACAATACTATGGTGTCTTTTGGTGTTACTGGCATGTCCTGGAGTAACAGGTTTTGCGCTTGGTGACGATTATCAGACCGGGCCGGGAGATGTTCTCAGAATTATTGTCTACGACAATGATGATCTTAAGGCAAAGGTACGTATTTCTGATACCGGCACCATCGTAATGCCGCTTTTAGGCAGAATTGATATCAGCAAGCTGACTATTACCCAGATCACGGAAAAAATCACAAGTCTTCTGGCTGACGGGTACCTGGTCAATCCCCAGGTGAATGTCTTTGTTGAAGAGTACAGGAGTAAAAAGGTTGTTGTGCTGGGTAGTGTGAGGCAGCCGGGGATTGTTGAACTCAGCGGTTCAATCACCTTTCTTGAGCTTATTTCCCGTTCTGGCGGTCTTGATAAGGATGCTGGAGAATCCGCCACTATCCAGCGGACAACCAGTGAAGGTGAAAAAATAATTGTGATTGATCTGAAAGGGCTCATTGAGCTTGGGGATATCTCACAGAACGTGACGATTAGCGATGGGGATACTGTTTTTGTTTCAAAGGCAGGGATGTGCTATATCACTGGGGAGGTTAAAGCCCCCGGTACTTACCCCTGTGGGAATAAAGCTACTGTGTTGAAGCTAGTTGCTCTCTCCGGCGGGTTTACCGGCAAAGCATCAAAATCAAGTATCAAGATTGTTCGAATAGTAGATAATAAAAAAACTGTACTCAAAAGTGTAGATTTATATACTCCGCTCAAGCACAATGATGTGGTTGTTGTGCCTGAAAGTTTTTTTTAGCAGTTAGCGGTTAAAA
>JAOZLO010000109.1:0-6225 GCA_029934775.1 Desulfocapsaceae bacterium | reverse complement strand
ATTGACCTGAGAAGTTATCTGAAAATTGTCAAAGAAAGATGGCTTATCATCATGTCTGTGATGGTGGTGGTTTTACTCGTCACAATTGTTGCAACATATACAACTACACCGATTTTTACTGCAGCATCTCAGGTCCTGATCGAACGAAATCGTGGTAAATCTGCCCTGGAATCAAACTATTATTATTACGAGCCTGATTTTCTGAGTACACAGTCGGAAATAATCAGGAGTGAGAATGTAGCGCTCAAAGTTGTCAAACAGCTTCAACTGGCAACTAAATACAGAGGATATTTCTTTAAAGAGAGCACGGAGAGATTTGTTCTTGTTAGTATAATCAAAGAAAAAATTAGAGATTTGAAGGAAAGTATCTCCTCTTTAGTGAGTGGTCCTCAAAAAGAAAATGACCTTGCTTCCTCTCAGGCTTCCATAAGCTTTGAACCAAAAAGTGATGCGGAGATCATTGCCGATATTATACGGGGCGGGCTGGCTGTTGTCCCTGTTAAAGACACTAAGATTGTAACTATTTCGTATAGAGACAAAGATCCTGCTATTGCAAAACTCGTGGCTGATGCTGTCGTGAAAGCATATATGAACGAGATGCTGGATATAAAACTCAGTACAAGCAATTATTCCTTGAAGTGGATGACGGAAAAAGCCGCCGAAGAGAGGGATAAACTTGAACGGTCAGAAAGAAACCTGCAGACTTTTATGCGGGCCAATGATCTCGTAACTGTGGAAAACAGATTAACAGTATTGCCCCAGAAGCTCTCCAAGTTTGGAAGTCAGTTATCCAGTGCGGAGACCGAAAAAAAAGAGCTGCATGATCTGCTAAATCAGATCAGGGCCGCAGGTAACAATACTGAAAAATTAGAAAAAATATCATTATTTGCCTCGGACACTGTTTTGCAAAATATTCGCGAGAGATTGTATAAGGCAGATCAGAATATTCAGGAGCTGTCTAAGAAGTATGGCAGGAAACACCCGGTAATGATCCGTGCCAAAGATGAATTGAGGATTTTAAAACAGGAGAGAAAGTTTGAAATAGATCGGGTAGTTTCTACCATTGCCAACTCCTATGAGCTGGCTGGATCTAAAGAGAAAAATATGGACGACCTTCTTCAGAAGACTAAAAGTGAGATGCTCAATCTCAATGAGAAGTTCATGCAGTATTCCATCATGAAACGCGATGTGGACAGCAACCGTGTTCTCTATGACACTTTGCAGGCCAGCATCAAGAAGCAGGGAGTTACAGAGCAGTCACAAAGTGTCAACATATGGGTTATAAAAAAAGCGGGTCTGCCCGTGGTGCCGTCCAAACCCAATAAAAAACGCAATATGATGCTGGGGTTGATCTTGGGGCTGTTTTCCGGAATCGGGCTGGCATTTTTTATCGAATATCTCGATAATACTCTTAAAAATGCACAGCAGGTTGAGGAAAGATTCGGGCTAACGGTCCTTGGATCCATTGAAGAGTTGAAAGGAAAGGGGAATAATATTGATACGTATGTGAACGACAACCTGCTGTCACCTCTTGCCGAAAGTTATAGATTGATACGCTCAGCCCTGCTTTTAACAACTGCTGATCATCCTCCCAAGGTTGTGCTTATCACCAGTATGAGTAAATCTGAAGGAAAGACCGCAACCGGTATCAATCTGGCCAGGTTGATCGCCCAGGATAAGAAAAGTGTTGTTATCATTGATTGCGATCTGCGAAGACCGAGAATGCATTCATTGCTTGGTATGGCCAACGAAGTAGGACTCAGTTCCTATCTTACCGGCCATACCGATGTGTGTACTCTTTTGGCTATACCTGGTGAAGAAATTTCACTGGTTCCCT
Organism: Desulfocapsaceae bacterium; assembly: GCA_029934775.1. Classification (GTDB taxonomy): domain Bacteria; phylum Desulfobacterota; class Desulfobulbia; order Desulfobulbales; family Desulfocapsaceae; genus Desulfomarina. The sequence goes on along the minus strand of JAOZLO010000109.1, from coordinate 4,388 downwards.
CCGGCCCCATTCCTCCCGATCCTTCGGAGTTGCTCGGATCTGCAAAAATGGGGGCGTTGATCAGTGAACTGCTCACAAAATTTGACTTTGTTCTGCTTGACTCTCCGCCTGTTGGCGCGGTTACCGACAGCTTGACTCTGAGCCAGTACGTTGATGGTACTATTTTAGTTATCAAGGCCGGTTCCACAACCAATGAAATGTTTGAAAGCGGTGTGAGGAAAATGAATGATATGAACGCACGTATTTTAGGTGTGGTTGTTAACAGGGTGAAGGCGCTGGATCAGAACGCCTATCAGTATGGGTACAGTTCCTATTATGCCAAGGATGACGATTGAAAAATATCCCATTTTCTCTTTTTCTTTTCGGACTGATTTTTGCCCCTCTGGCCTTTGGCACGGTAGAGCAGTGGTCTCTGGTTGTGCTGGAGGTGACAACCGGGACAGCCTATATTGTATTCTTTTTTTCCGCCTGGTCCAGTAAAGATAATCTGCTTAAAGTTCCCGGGCTGATACCCCTTCTATTGCTCCTGGGGTTTATGGTTTTTCAGCTGGTACCACTGCCCGGTTCCATAATAAAACTTCTTTCCCCCGGCACCTATGATGTCTATTCTCCGATCATGTCGGTGTCAGGTGACAGCGGGTGGATTTCTCTTTCCGTCAATAAACGGGCGACACTGCATGAAATGTTGAGGATAGCGACCTACAGCCTGATGTATATTCTCACAGTTCAGCTGCTCAGCAATCCCGCTAGATTGAAAACGGTCATCAATGTAACTGTTTTCCTTGCTTCAGTGATAGCATTTCTGGCTATTATCCAGAATGTCAGCTCACCGGACAAGATCTTCTGGCTCCGACAGGGTCCGAGTAATGCTCACCCGTTCGGGCCCTGGGTTAACCCTAATCAGTTTGCCGGATATATGGGGTTGATGAGCCCTCTGGCATTTGGCCTTTTTCTGTTCTATAAACCGCGGGTGGGAAGCAGCGAAACTTTACGTGAAAAATTTGTCTCTTTTTTTACGGTCCCCGGAATTCATTTCTATTTTTTTCTCGGTTTTGGCACTTTGCTCATGGTGCTGGCCGTATTTGTCAGCTTATGTCGCGGGGGGATCCTGAGTATTGTCTCTGCCGGAGCTGTCTTTCTCCTTCTGCTTAAATGGAAATTTCCAGGGAGAGGAAGAGTTCTCTTTTTCATTGTAGTGATAAGCCTCTTTTTTGCCATTTCCTGGTTTGGCTGGGATATTATCATATCTGAGTTCAATCAGGCTTTTGACAGTGAGGGAAGTGTCAGCGACGGCAGGCTTACCATATGGTTGGATACCATCGAGATTATAAAAGCATTTCCTCTTTTCGGTGCCGGTTTCGGTTCTTTTCTCTATATTTATCCGCTGTACAAAACTATTGGCGGTAGTTCTATTTTTGATCATGCTCATAATGACTACCTTGAGCTTCTGACTGATGGTGGCCTGGTTGGATTTACGCTGGTCGCCTGGTTTGTTTTGTCCGTGCTTTACCATGGTTTCAAGATGGTGAGGGTGAGAAGAGATCGATATGCGGTACTGCTCGGAATAGGATGTATAAGTGGTATCGTTGCTCTGCTAGCCCACAGCATTACAGATTTCAACATGCATAACGGTGCGGTCGGCTACTATTTTTTCTTTCTCTGTGGGCTTTTAATTGCCTCGGTTAATATCAGGTTCAGCCACTTTGCCGCCAGTTCTCTGCTTAAACCTCAACCCCGAAGAGTATCGCTTTTCCTGGCAATTTTGGGATTTTTTCTATTATCATTCACTCTCCTTGTACAGGGAGGGGCCTCTACAGCCTGGTTCAAATATGCAGCAGTAAAAAATATTTATATCAACAAACAGCTCTCTGAAAATTATCTGCAGAAGATTTTTACAGGCATGGAGCAGGCAGTATTCTGGGATCCTCTTGAAGAGGTGTATTCCTATAAGCTTGGAACAGCTAAATGGTATTTAGGTGAAAAAGACGAGGCACTGAAGCACTACATCCTTGCAGTACAGAAAAACCCTCTGGAAGGTTCTTTTCTACAACAGCTTGGGCTGCTGGTAGAAGATGAAAAAGGGAAAGTATTGATTGAAACGGGATATCAGAGGGCTCTCGACAAAGAGAGCCTGGCGTTAAGCTATGCCGAGTGGCTGTTATGGAAGGGCAGACGGGAAGAGGCCATGGTCGTTCTTGCCGATCGGTTGTCCGGAAATCCAAGGGATATAATTGAAATGATGCCGCTGTTGAACAGTCATTCTTTCAGTAGGCGGGAGATTGCTGAAATTTTACCTGCAACTGTTGATGCATGGACAGTATATGGGCGTTATTGTGAAACAAATAACAACCAGATTGATGCGGTTTTCTTTTTTGATGCTGCGGTTGAGTTTTTATCTGATTCTATTGACCCGAAACCGGGCTGGTTCAGAACTATTATCAGCTTTTATAAACGGCAGGGGATGGATGAAGAGAGTTTGTCCATTCTCCGCCAGGCGGTTGAAAGAGTTCCTGACTCCTCACATTTTCATGTTCTCTTTGGTGAGTATTATCAGAGCGAGGGGATTATCTATCGGGCCAAGGAAGAATTTGAGCGAGCTCTTGTCCTTGATCCTGCTAATGACAGGGCACGCAGCCGGCTGCGCAGGCTTGGATTTGCTGATAGTTACTAGAAAAGAAGGTTGGCTGAAAAGAATGTTTGCTGTAGGCGGTCGGCTGTTTGCGGTTAAAAGCAAAAGCAAAAGCAAAAACAAAAACAACAGCAAACAGCCAACAATCTGTTAAGCAGTTACAGCCAACCGCCAACAGCCAACAGCAAACATGTCGTTAAGCAGCCTACAGCCAACACGTCGTTAAGCAGTTAACAGCCAACAGCCTACAGCCAACCTGCTGTTAGTCAGTAATATGTTTTTCCGTAAATTGCGCCAGGAGCTCGTGGATATTGTAGGGAGGTCTGACCTCGAAGTAGTGATCGACGATAGCATGGCCGATTTCATGAGCCAGGACACGCAGTTTTGCGTTCTTTACTGATATGTAGATTGTATCTTCTGCAAGAGAATAATAGGCTATATTGTTAGCTTTTTTCCCATATTTCTGTTTGTAAATCCGATTTACCTCACCTGCATTTTTCAGCAGCACAATATGGATGTGCAGATCATCTGGAAACATGTCCAGCACTACTTCCGCTTTTTCGATGATAATATCTATCTTGGCGAGTACTTCATCTTCAGTAGTGAGGATGTTTTTTTTCCTGGCCAGGTAGTTGAGCTTTCTCCCCAGCCTTATCTGGTCGTTAAAATCGTTCAGGATGCGTTTGGTGTTATAGTGCAGAGTCGCGTACCTGCTCTTTACTTCCCAGGAATGCCCTGTTGAGGGGAGGATCAGGGCAAACAGCAATAAAAAAAGTAAAGCTGTTTTATTCATCCCTGAGAGTATAGGCTGAACATATCGCACGGATTTTTTTGTTATTTTCTTTAACACTCCAAAAAATCCCTTTCAACTCATCCAGCTCTTCGCCGGCTATGTCAGAAGATTCAATATTGGCCTGTTCGAGGAGGGATGAAATTGCATTGGAGCAACCTCTGAGGTTTTTAAAGGTCGTTGAGAGCTCTCTGTTAAAGTCATTAATTTTTTCAGCCAGCTCCTTGCCATCGTCTTTAGTTCTCAGTGTTATGCCGTCGGTTAAATCTTTGTGCAGCATATTATCCAGTGTTGTTTCAAAACGAAAAAGTGGCCCTGCAATTCGATGGGTGATCAGCATAGCTGCAATAATCGTAAAAATGGCTCCGGAGGCGATAAATATCCAGTGTGCTGCAAGGATTTTCTTTAATAATATTACAGGAGTCTGGCCAAACTGTAGATCGTGGTTGCTGTAAGATATAGTCAATGTATCTGCTGAAAAAGCCCCAAGAAGTATGACGAAAAAGAGACCTCCTCCACTGACAAAGAGGAAGTAACTGAGGATCAATTTTCCCTGAAAGTTCTTTTTGATGAAGAAATTCTTCCGCTTATGTTGTCTGGTCATAATCAATTTTTCTCGTTATGGATGGTAATTGCTGCTTTATCTCTTAAATCGGTATGCCACTTGTTTATAATCTGTTCTCTTTTGTAGTCAGCCAGGATACGACGAATTATTTCCCTGTCGGGAGGGAGGGATTCTTCTTTTATTATTGGCTGAATTTTGTCAAGGCGTACAGCATACTGCTCATTTCCGGTGTCAAATTTAATTTTGAAAGATCCAGGGGAAAGAGATGACAGCAGCAATTTAATCGGCATAGCTAAATCATTAAAAGGTGAGGTGATGGACAGGCCTGCAGCACTGGTTGCCTCTTTGACCGATTTTGGAATCTGATCCAGTTGTGTGAAAGTGACCTGTGTGTTGAGAAAGGT
>JAOZLO010000108.1 GCA_029934775.1 Desulfocapsaceae bacterium | reverse complement strand
GTGAGTCCATAGCCGGTGACACTACGATTGGCCACAACCTCTGCATGTGTCAGGCAGTGGAGGCTCTGGCAGGGCTGAGCATCGACGTTGGAGCAAGCATTGTCCGCACCATCGCCTTGGAACTGGAAAGGATTAGCAACCATTTAGGTGATCTTGGCGCACTGAGTGGAGATGTGGCCTTTAATCCACCGGCTGCCTATTTTGGCAGACTCCGAGGAGAATTCCTCAACTTGCTGCAGGTGCTCAGTGGCAACAGATTTGGCAAAGGTCTGGTTCGGCCAGGCGGAGTTACCCATATTATGGGAGAGGAACAACGGCGACTTCTCCGCGAGAAACTGACAGAAAGCACTCCAGAGATTGAACATGTCTGCGACCTGCTGTTTAGTGCCCATACCGTTCAGGCAAGATTTGAGCACACCGGTACTGTGGAGCATGAAATGGCCACGAACCTTGGTCTCGTTGGCTATGTTGGCAGGGCCTGTGACATTCCCTACGATGCTAGAGTTACCTTCCCAACGGAATACTACGGGGAGTTGCCGGCCAATAGCAATGGTGTCACCAATGGTGATGTTAACAGCCGTGCCACAGTACGACGTGAAGAAATCATGCACTCACTGAGACTTATCAGTATTCTACTCGATAAGCATGAGAGACTTGAAGAGACAGCCACATCTGTGCATATGAAAGACCATAGTCTCAGTCCTGACTCTTTTGTAGTTACTCTCAATGAAGGATGGCGTGGAGAGGTATCACACTGCATTCTTACCGATGGAGAAGGCAAGGTACAGCGTTACAAGATTAAAGATCCTTCATTTCATAACTGGACGGGTCTGGCCATGTCTCTTCGGAACCAGGAGATCTCTGACTTTCCTCTTTGCAACAAGAGCTTCAATCTCTCTTATTGCGGATTTGACCTGTAAAACAACTTGGGCTGGGCATTCAATATGGCAGACACAGGAAAACACAGAAGGTTTTACTATGCTGAAAATAATTAAAAATAGAATGGAACAAGGTTACAAGACCTCAACGTACCCCAAGGATCCGATTGTTCTTTACCATAGATTTCGAGGAATACCCGAAATTAATCAAGAATGCAGCACTGAGATTGCAGAGCAGTGCGCCAACATCTGTCCCCAAAACGCTATAAATGCCGTAACGAAAACAATTGATCTGGGACGATGCACCTTTTGCGGCCATTGCGAAACCGTGAATGATGGCGCCTTTGTCCGATTCAGTGAAAACTTTGACCTCGGTGCTGCAAATCGCGCAGATCTTGTCACCGATGGCAGTTTGCCAAATCTTGCTGAACACTCCAAACATCATTTTAAGAAGCTCTTTGGCCGTTCACTGCAGTTACGCCAGGTTTCCGCCGCCGGTTGCAACTCGTGCGAAGCAGATACCAACGTACTCAACACACCTTTTTTTGACCTGTCACGTTTCGGCATTGATTTTGTTGCCTCACCGCGGCATGCTGACGGAATCCATGTCACCGGGCCAATTTCCAATAATATGAAAAAGGCACTGATGGACACCTATGATGCTGTACCGTCACCCAAGATAGTCATTGCCAGTGGTTGTTGTTCTATCTCAGGCGGTCCATTTTTCGGTAGTGAAGAAATAGCTGGTGATCTGAACAGCTTAATCCCTGTGGACCTGTATATCCCTGGATGTCCACCGCATCCACTGACTACGCTCCATGCGCTTTTAAGTTTTTTTAAACGTACACAATAGTACCGAGTATTTTTTTTGTAGAAAGATACATATTTTATAAATCACCAACGGTGGATTTGCTTTAAGAAATTGGACATTTTTTCAAAAGGTTACGACCTCTCGCGTCAACCAATTTAATAAGGAGCACGGTATGGCTATTATTACAATTTCAAGAGGATCCTACAGCCGAGGTAAGGAAGTCGCTGAAGCAATTGCTGCAAAACTTGATTATGAATGTGTTTCCAGAGATATCTTACTGGAAACCTGCCAAGAATTTTCTATACCTGAAATACGCCTGGTCAAAGCTCTCCATGATGCACCATTCGTCCTTGACCGTTTCAATCACGGCAGGGAACGTTACATGAGCTATTTCCGTGCCGCCTTTCTCAAACACATGGTGAATGACAATATAGTCTATCATGGACTGTCCGGACATTTCTTCCTCCAGGGGATTGACCATACCATAAAGGTAAGAATTATTGCCGACATGGAGGATCGCATCAAAGAGGAGATGAAACGTGAAAACTCTTCAGCAGAAGAGGCCAGATATATACTGAAAAAAGATGATGATGAGAGACGCAAATGGGGCATGAGCCTTTACGGAAAGGACAGTTGGAATTGCAATCTCTACGATCTTGTTTTGCGTGTTGATATCATGACTGTCGAAGATGTCGTTGGAGTCCTGGAGGGGATCATTCAGCAGGGTATATTTGATGCGACCGCTAAATCGACTGCACTCCTCAAAGAACAAGCTTTAGTCGCCAGCATCCACGCTAAAATTGTGGATATTGCTCCTCGTGCTACTGTGAACATCAAAGACAGAGTGGTCACCCTTGGAAATCTAGATGGTGGTCTGAAAAACGACAAAGAGATTCGCCAAAAAACTGCAGAAAAGCTAATTCTTGCCTACGACTTAAAAGATGTCGTTTTTGCTAAACCAGTGAAAGCCAAAAATGACCACATCAATCCATTTTATAATATCAGCTAAAGGGCAATATATTGAGCAGGAAAATTTTTTTGCACTGATAAGTATATTTAGTTGATACTGAATAATCGTTAGTCGAATTATAACCAATTTGAACAGAAGAATGACCAGAGGTTTCCTATGAATTTTGAGGTTCTTTATAGCAAGGTAATAGAACCTGGCTTATGTAGCAGATGTGGTATATGCGTGGGTGGCTGCCCTGTTGCAGCCATAGGTTTGAGGTACGATAATTATCCAGAATTAATTGACAAATGCACCAATTGCGGGATTTGCATCCGGTGTTGTCCCGGTGCGGAAGTTGATCTTCCGCTGTTATCACGTCAGGTTTTTAATGGCAATTATGTCCCCGATGATCTTCAGGGACACGTTGAAAAAATGTTTGTTGGGCATGCGACTGATGGGCAGATTCGGGCAACAGGTACCAGTGGTGCTCTGATTACCGGGTTACTTCTGTATCTTCTGAAGAATAAAATAATCGATGGTGCGGTAGTTACGGTCTTTGATCATGATGATCCCTGCAAGACAAAAGGTTTGCTGGCAACCACTTCGGAAGAAATTATTGATGCTGCAAAATCAAAATATTGCATCTCCTCCTCGATGGAAGCCCTGCAAACTGTTCGCAAAAAAAAAGGGCGATTTGCAGTTGTAGGACTACCGTGCCAGGTACAGGGGCTGCGTAAACTCATGGCCTGTGATCCCTTGCTTGAAAAAAAAATATTCTGCGTACTGGGATTGTATTGCCACTGTATTTTGGAGCCATTTATTCAACGGGATATTTTGAAAAGTAAAGGTATCAATGCAAGCGATATCATGAGGTTTGACTTCCGTGGAGGTAGATGGCCGGGTGGCTTTCATGTTGTTAATAAAGAGGGCAGGGGGATTCTCCTTCACACTACTCTGTATACAACCATTTTGAATGTGTTGTTTAAAATTTATGGTGCTCTCCGCTGTTTTGTCTGTGTTGATGCACTTGCAGAATTCGCAGATTTAAGTTTCGGTGATTTCTGGGCTCAGGACTACAGGGAAGATTTCAGTAAACTGGTACAGTGTACCCTGGTTTCCCAAAGAACCGAAAAAGGGAAAAAAATACTGCAACAAGCCGAAGAAGCCATGGAGATAAAGCTGTACAGTCTACCACCTGATCGCTACTCCGAGCGAACAGCCAATATGGCAAATCGAAAAAAAACTCGTGCTTTTGCCCGAATCAGTAGATTGAAAAAAAATGGTCAGCCGGTTCCTGAGTACCATTTTCCTTTAATTCCACCAACTCGAAAGGCAAAGCGTAAAGAGAGGATGTTAAGGTTGGAATTGTTATTACGAGGATCCCTATCTCGAAAAATATTGTTGAAATTCATTTTTTCCAGAGCTGCAAATGGCTTTGAGCGGGTTAACCTTTGTCGTAAAAAAATGTTTTGCAACTATCAGAATAATTAATCCTTTCTGGCTGTGCTTATCCGAATCTCATGTAACACCTCTGGCTGAGTTGGATGAAAAAGATAGTATATGGCCTTCTCTTCATAGGTTTGTTGAATATCAGGAGACTGTTTTTAAAGACCGCATTTAAATGGCAATTCTCATTAATTGGAAGGACAACATGACGGACAAACAACCTATAATAATGCTTGGCTACAACCTGTATTTTACCTCAAATAAGGTGACCCAGGTAGCAATTAAACACGCCAAAGTGTTTGGTGCTAAACTCTACGTCGTTAGCTCAATTGTCGGGCATTCTCTTGACCGGGAGGGCAACGTAGCTAATGCGGAAGCTAAAGCACGTCTGGATAAACTGAAGGCCAAACTCGAGAAGGAAGACATCCCCTACGAGGTACATCTCATTGTCCGGAGGAGTGATCCCGGTGTCGACCTTGTTCGTTTCGCTATCGAGCATGAGGTCGACGAGATGGTGATAGGCTTTAAAGTACGTTCGTCCATTGGCGAAATCATTTTCGGCTCAAACTACAGAAGGATTATCGCTGAAGCACCCTGCCCGGTGGTCACTGTTCATCACGTCCATGATGAGGTAACCGGTGAATAAAAAGACGGTGGACATCATGGACAACAATGGCCAAGAGTTGATAGCCAATCCCGCCGTTAAGGCTGGCAATCTTAGTATGTTTTCACTTCTCATCGCTATCTTTGCCTATATCGGACTGATTGTTTCCGATCCTGCAACCAGCCCTTTTTATGCCATCGAGAGTGCCCTTGGAACAGTCGGTTATTCACTGATCGTCCCTACGATGTTGTTTGTCATAGCAGTGGCAGTCTCTGTATCGCTGGGCTATATCGCCATCGGTATCCGCTTTAACAAAGGAGAAGGGGGCCCGGGCTTAATTTATGAGATGCTGGGGGTCAAGCCGGCCATGCTGGCCGCAGCCAGTCTGATTCAGGATTTCATACTTACCGATTCGATCACCATGGCCGCGACCGTTGCTGCCCTGGTATCTCTAGGTTTCACCTTTGGCGTGGACTTTGGCGACTATAGCGCCCTGGTGGATCGCCTCGGCCTGGCATTGATCGTCGGGGTTGCTGTAGCCGCAGTAATGCGTCTGGGCGATAAAGGGCGTTATATCTTTGCGCTCATGACATTCGGATTTATGGGCTTTGTTCTATATACGGTGTTTCTCCCGATCCTGCCCAACGCCAAGGAATTGATGCCCATCGCTCACGACATTAACATCCCCGACCATTCAGGGTTGTCCGGATTTGCAATGATTGTGGTTATATTGTTCGGCGCGGTACGTGGTTTTGCACTGCTTACCGGATTTGAGGCCAGCGTAGCCGGATTGTCCCACGAAGAAGACAAGCCGCAGTGGGCGAGGATCGCTATGGGTGTGGGAACTGTTGTCGCGGTGCTGTTATTCACCAGCTTTGTTACCTACGATATCGCTAACACTACCCGTATCCTGGAGTTGGAACCGAGCCATAAGAACACACTGTTCAATCTCTGGACCCGTTCGAAACTGTTGCCGGGGAGTTTTGGAGCCCAGGCTCTGACACTGTTTTCCGTTGGTATCCTGTTGTCGGGGGCGGCTAGTGGGGCCGTGGCAGGAAGTGGTATGTTGCGTACATTGGTCCGCTCAAAAGCATTGCCGCCTTACTTGAGTAATCCCAATGGTATCGACTATCGATCTATTTTTGTGGTTCATGGATTGGCAATCCTGATCACCCTTGGTTTTGGCGCGAATGAACTCAAAATTGTTGCTTTCTATGCCATTTCCGTACTCGTCGGATTTCTTCTGAGCCTCACCGCGGCAGTCAAATTCGCCTTCTATACACAGACATATTACCTCGTGCTTGCCATACCGGGCCTTCTGATGGTTGCGTTCGCATTGGTTGTTAACATGGGTCGTTATGAAGGGTGGGTAATTGTTGGCCTGGGCATTGTAATGGCCTATTACCTCAAGAAGAAGTGGGTCGCTGGAGGTCAGCAGCCTATCAGCTTCAGCCATTGAACGTTCTGGCTCTTTGCCCTCCACCTTAATGGCTCGATAGAAGACTGTCACCGCCGAGATTTACTTAACTCTCCTTCGGTGACTACACGTATCCCCAATCCGGCGGAGTAACCTCCCCTCCTACTCTTTTTTCTTCTTTTTCTTTTCATCCTTTATTAGAATTCCTTTTCCTTCCTGTTTTTTATTCTTTTGTTTTTATATTCTTCATTTTTTCTGCTACCACATTTCAGTGTACAAATGAGCAAATCTTTTTTTTTCCTGTCGTCACTGTAAGCGGATTTCCTATGTGTGCAGGTACTGCTGGTGAGGCAAGGTTTCCAATGAAGGCGTAGACTGTTTCCTCCAGCAATTTGTTCAGTAATGAACTTATCCAACCTACTCTCCGTAAAACGGCGGAAATTAAACCTACATGATCACAAATTCAACCTCTATTTCACATAATCAGCCAATTATCTTAGCCATTCTTTCAAGTTCTTTTGTTTTGCCGATAACCACAATGACATCACCGGAATGAAACTGTTCATGGGGACCGGGGTTATAAATCATTTCTCCCGATGCTTTTTTTATAGCAACAATGATCACACCAAACTCCTGCCTGAGATTGCTGTTCATTACCGTTTTACCAGCAATAACAGATTTTTCGGCAACAACAGCCTCTCCCATCCGCAGGCCGAGTTCACTTTTCATCATGGCTTGATCTAAAAAGTCAATGACAGTGGGTTTTTGCAGAATCTCAGCCATCCGTTTCGCACCCATCTGATATGGACAGACTACTCGAGTTGCACCTGCCCGCAACAGTTTACTCTCACCGCTGACACCAGATGCACGCGCAAGAATAAAAATATCCGGCCGTAGACCTTTGGCGGAAAGAGCTATAAAAACATTATCCGCATCAGAGCTGACTGCTGTCACAAGCCCCTTTGCTGACTGCAAACCTGCTGTAACCAAAGATTCATCCGAGGTCGCATCCATGTTCAGATAGAGTATATTTTCCGCTTCCAGTTCCTCTATCTGCTCAGCATCCTGTTCAATTACCACAAGAGGAACATTTTCGCCCACAAGCTCTCGCACAATTGTAGAACCAATTCTTCCATACCCACAGACGATATAATGGTCTCTTAACGCTGCAATCTGTTTTTCCAATTTCCTCCTCCCAAGAATTTCTCTCAACTCACCTTCGACAAATATTTTTGCCACCTGCCCAAGCGTATAAGTTAGCAGGCTGATACCACAAACGATAATAACAAGGGTGATTGCTCTGCCCAGAGGATGGAGGGGCCTCACCTCTGAAAAGCCAACAGTACTAATAGTAATTAACGTCATATAAAATGCATCAAAAACAGGCATATCCTCTACTACAACATACCCAAAAGTCCCAAAGGAAATGGTTAAAAAGAGAAGGAACAACGACAATTTAAGCTTTAAATAATCCATGACGGAAATATGTTATATATATTCAAGCTATCCAGACAGAGCGGAACCTACGCATGAAGGCTTCAGCCGAATCGCCAGGGAAAGCTTGCACAAATCCTTCATCAGGTTGAAATCAAGCACCAAGTGGTTGGAGAGGGTCTCAATCTGCCGGTAGTGGAGAGGCTCTCTCGCTATGAAACCCGTCTGGACAGGAAATTTTAGAAGACTTTATCGTTGGTGATTAAACTTAAAGAGCTTTGGGGCAAAGAATAGGCCAAATCTGTTTCGCAAAATGAATATTGTGGAGGTGTATAGCCAACTGGAAGGAACTGCTTGATCACAAACAGCGTATCTCACGACCACGACAGATATGCACCGGTGAAAACAGGAGACGCTATGCCTCTTTAATTGAACGATAAAAATCAGTGGAAACCTCTCTCGGGCTTTGGCCGAATACGCTGTTGTGGTCGGCGTCTCTGCTGGAGATATGTTTTGGAGTGGGGTGTTTTCTGCTGCTTTTTCCTTCCCCACAAATCGCTGGTTTTAAAAAAACAGTAC
>JAOZLO010000107.1 GCA_029934775.1 Desulfocapsaceae bacterium | reverse complement strand
TATCAACGCTATTATTGTCGACAATACAATTGTAGATCAACTTACACAAGGGGCCCTGATAATGGTGATGGAGCAAAAAATCAACAAATAGTGCGCCCATACAAAATAAACAGGTATTGGAGAAAGCATGCAGGAATATGAGAGCAGGTTCTGGCAGCTTCGTCTTGAGCATTGTAAAAAGGCTCTGGAGAACAATAACTTCGAAGTTTTCGTCGCACAAACATTTGCTGAGGCAAAAATCATCTTCAAGCGGGAAATACTTCCCTCGCTAATTGTGAAAACAGCGTCCTGGGGAGATTCTCTCACCCTCTACGAGACTGGTATCCTTGAGTTTTTGAAGCAGAACCAGTCAATTGATCTCATTGAGACCTTTGCCAAAGATCTGCCGAGAGGAGAAATCTTGGAACGGCGCAGACAGGCTTTACTGGTGGATCTCTTTTTCACTGGATCCAATGCTGTTACCGAAACAGGTAAACTTGTTAATCTTGATATGGTCGGTAATCGAGTCGGAGCAATCACTTTTGGTCCAAAAAATGTTGTTCTTCTCATCAGTAGAAATAAACTGGTTAAAGATGTGGAAAAAGGTATGGAGAGAATCAAGGCCCATGCTGCACCGTTGAATGCTATTAGACATGAAGGATGGAAAACTCCGTGCGTAAAAACTTCACTCTGTATGGATTGCAATAGTCCCGATCGTATTTGCAATACCTGGGTAATTACTGAAAAATCTTATCCCAGACATCGCATCAAAATTATCCTTATTAATCAGGATGGGGGGCTATAAGGAGTTTTTACTTAACTGGTGTTCAGGAGGCCCTATCTTTGTAGAAACAAGGGAGAACGAAATGGAACTAACTGAGAGAACAATACAATTATGCCATGACCTGTCATTTGACAGCCTTGGCTCTGATGTACAGGATCGTGTCAAATATCTCTTACTTGACTATCTCGGAGTTGCAATAAGAGGTGCAGGTACAGAGTCATCCAGCCCCGTACATCGATTTTTAGCAAACAGACAAGATGCTCAGGGCGTTCCTGTCATTGCTACTATGCTAAGGGTTGATGCTCCATACGCTGCCCTCGCTCTTGGCACGGCAGCACATTCTCTGGAACTTGACGATGTTGTCAATAGTGCCTCTCTTCATCCTGGCGTTTCAGTTATGTCAGCGTCCCTCGCTGCAGGGTATGTGGCTGGCTGTTCCGGTCAAGAGCTGATTGAAGGCATTGTCGCCGGATATGAAATCACCGTGAAACTCGGCAAAGCACTGGATCCCGCGGCCCATTACGCCAGAGGATTCCATCCGACAGGAACTTGTGGGACTCTGGGAGCAGCTGTTGCAGCTGCAAAAATATTAAAACTTGACCGGGACGGCATGATAAACGCACTTGGCATTGCCGGCAGTCAGGCGGCCGGCTCCATGGAATTTTTAACCGATGGCGCATTTACAAAACGATTCCATGCCGGCTGGTCTGCTCATGCCGGCATAATTGCAGCACTTCTTGCGAGAGAAGGTTTAACCGGGCCGACGACTATAATTGAAGGCAAATTCGGATTTCTTCATGCCTATTCACCAGTTTCTGATGCAGAAAAAGTGCTCGCTGACTGGGGAACTCCTTACGAAATTATGAATACAAGTATTAAACCATACGCCTGTTGTCGTTATAAGCAGGGACCAATTGACTGTATTCTAAAAATCGTCGAAGACAATAAGCTGTCTCCAGGTGATATAAACACTGTCAAGATAAGCATCCTGAAGGCCGGTTTTGCCCTGGTGGTAGATCCTCCTGAGGTGAAATTGAATCCCAAATCTGTTGTAGATGCCCAGTTCAGTATGCCTTTCGGAGCGGCGGTTGCAATCGTTGAGAGAGACGCTTTTCTTGATCAATACTGCATGAAAAATATTTCATCCGATATCGTTAAAAATTTGATGTCTCGTATCCACTGCGTGGAAGATCCGGAAATAGAAAAAGATTTTCCTGATAAATGGCCGGCAAAAGTTACCATCACAACCAACGACTCGAGGACGTACCATGCTCAGGTGGAACATCCAAAGGGTGACCCTGAAAACCCGCTTTCATGGGATGAAATAATTCAAAAATACAAAAATCTTACGGAACCTGTTTTTCCTGCTGACAAATGTTCAATAATTGTCAAGTCGGTACGTGATCTTGAAAATATGATAGATGTTTCAGAACTTTTGGAAGAGTTGCAAGGCTGATTAATGACGTAAGCGGGGAAATGAGTAATCATGATGAGATGGGCAGAGTAATTATTTCTAACACCCCACAAGGGGGTATAAGTACCATGGTGGTATATGTAACCACATGATTTTAAAATACTCTCCTCGGTTTTTGCTTTTTTTGACAGAGTTACAGTAGTAACCTGAAAGTCGGATAAAGCGTACACTATAACCTCAAAATGGCATCAAAATCCCTGAGTCCTTGGGCTTTTTTTGTTTTTTTCAAACGTGTGCGTATTATGAATATACGTACACATTTAACTGGCAAGAGAAAGGCCTGACTTTTCGGAGAAAAATCTGAAAATTTCCCTTTAACGTGTGCGCTTTATCCGACTTTCAGGGTAGTAAGGTACTAACAGTTTGACTTGCTTTTTTATTGTAGAAAAGGTTAGCTGTGCTCAGTCGATAACTGTCATTATTCAGACCATCTATCTTGGTCTTGTTATCGTTTTGATCGACGATTCATACTGGAACAGGAGAGATAATCACGTTTGAGTTAAATCGCGATAAGGGCGCTCATTTCAAGGCTACTGTTGGAAGTAGTCATGCTTATGGGTGATTACACTAAACGTTTTACGGAGGAGTTGGTATGTTTAATAAAGTTTCAACAATCCTGGCAGTATCAGCAGTGTCAACAATGCTGGCCTTCGGTTCTGCGATTGCAGCCCCGATCACCATCAAGTTTTCCCATGTTGTGGCGGAGAATACACCGAAAGGCCAGATGTGTAACAAGTTCAAGGATCTTGTTGCTGAGCGTCTCGGTGGAAAAGTTGTCGTAGAAGTCTTCCCAAACTCGCAGTTGTTTGGTGACAATAAAGTTCTGGAAGCCATGCTTCTCGGCGATGTCCAGCTTGCTGCCCCCAGCCTTTCAAAATTCGGTCGTTACACCAAAGCTCTGCAGTTGTTTGACTTACCATTCCTGTTCAAAGATATTGAAGCAGTTGAACGTTTCCAAAAAAGTAAGGCTGGACAGGAGCTGCTCCTGGCAACTGAGAAAAAAGGTCTGATTGGACTGGGCTATCTTCACAATGGTTTAAAGCAACTTTCCTCAAGCAAACCTTTGAGAGTACCAGCAGATGCCAAGGGGCTCAAATTTAGAATTCAGTCCTCAGATGTTTTGGCAGCACAGTTCAAGGCCATCAAAGCCACCCCACTTAAAAAACCTTTCTCAGAGGTTTTTACCCTTCTGCAAACCAAGGCCATCGATGGCCAGGAGAATACCTGGTCTAATATTTATTCAAAGAAATTTTTTGAAGTTCAACCATATATTACCGAAACAAATCATGGCTTAATTGATTATCTGGTAGTAACATCAACCGAATTCTGGAAGGGTTTACCTGAAGATATCCGGGTAGAGGTGAAAAAAGCGCTTGATGAGGCTATCGCTTTTGGTAACAGCGTCGCCGCCCAAAAAGCAAAAGGTGACAGACAGACCATCATTGACTCTAAGCGCAGCGAAATTCTGAGCCTGACAAAAGAAGAGCGGACTCTGTGGGTAGAAGCTATGAAACCTGTCTGGGAAAAATTTGAAAAAGAAATTGGTAAAGATATGATTGACGCCGCATTCGCAGCGAATCAGTAAAAGTTATAATCTGAATCTCCCAGAGGTTTTCAAGGGGTGACTGGTGATAAATTGGTCACCTCTTTTTTTTATATTACGACAACCACAAACTAACTCCCCACCGTTTTATCATTGTTTGCAATTTCAATCAGATTCCTGTCAGGATCCCTGAAATAAAACGAAATAATTTGACCGGTTGCACCAGTTCTCACTACCGGACCTTCAATTATCTGAACACCTTTACTCTTTACATGAACTATGGCCTGTCCCAGTTCTGTATCAGTGATAAAACACAAATCTTCTGATCCCGGAGTTGGCTGATTCGCCTTTGGTTCAAACTCTTTTCCCTGCTGATGAAGGTTGATTTTTTGATTACCAAATTTCAGCGCTGTTCTGCCCTCACCAGCAGTTACCGCGACCATGCCAAGAACTGACTCATAAAATCTTACTGTCACATTAATATCTTTAACGGTAAGAACAAGATGATCAATATTTGAAATATTCATATTTCCTTGTTATCTTATTTCAATTCCCTCAGCAACAACTGCAGTTTTTATGTCTCCTATACCCACCTCTTTTCTATGAAATATACCGGCAGCAAGAGCTGCCTCTACAGATGTTTCTTTAAAAACCTCAACGAAATGTGAACTCTTACCCGCACCACTGGAAGCAATTACCGGAATGGAAACGACATCTTTAACCATTTTAACCAACTCCAGGTCAAACCCATTGTTCGACCCATCTTTGTCAATGCAGTTCAATAATATTTCTCCAGAGCCGAGCTCTTCACAAACAGTTACCAGCTGAATAACATCAATATTTCTTCCTTCTCTTCCTCCCTTTACAGTACACTGGTACCAACAATATTCCTCACCATTCGGGCCGTGACAATCTGTTTTAATTGTTGAATGAAGGGTATCCTCGGGGCTGTTGACATACACACGCCGGGGATCAACTGAAATAACCACAGCCTGAGATCCGTATACAGATGAAATCTGCTCAATAGAACTTAAACCGGTTTTTTCCCCTGTAGAGAGATAGTTTTCTACGGTATAAACGGCATCACTGCCTATGGAAACCTTGTCTGCTCCGGAACGAAAATACAGGGAGGCAACATCAAGGGGCGTATAACAATGCCCGGTTGCATCGGTGAATTCTTTGATTCCTCCTCCAATAGTTAAGGGAACAAAAACATTTTCTGAAGTTCTTTTTAAAACCTCAACCATTGGTTGATCCTGCATTGGAAAATCCCGGAATCCGGTGATATTAAGAAAAGTTATTTCGTCTGCCCCTTCTTCATAATATCGTTTTGCAAGTTCGACAGGTTTACCTAAATTACGAACCTCCCCTTCTTCTTTAACATCGTACTGATCTCCTTTGGTGACGACAAGATCTCCGCTGGTATTGCTGCGTACATCAAGGCAGGCTATTATTCTCTTAGCTATTTGAGTCCTGTTTCCATTGTCGCTGACTGGCCTCGACGACTGAACTGAAGAACAATTTTCCGGTTGCAGATAATTTTCCAGTATCTTAAGGCCAACGGGGCCGCTTTTCTCAGGATGAAACTGGAAGGCGGTGATATTTCCTTTCATAACAGCCGAGACAAAATTGATACCATAATCGGTTGTTGCAAGAATCCAGTCATCTACGGGTGAATAGGATGGAGCATAATAGGAGTGAACAAAATAGAGTTTTTCACCGTTGTATCTGCTCATCAAGGTTGATTTTTTTTGGAGTCTAATACCGTTCCATCCAATCTGTGGTACGGACAGTTCTCCTCCAGGGAATTTTTTTATTTTTGCCGGGATGATCCCAAGACCCGGTACTCCTGGTGATTCTTCACTCCCTTCATATAATACTTGAAGTGCAACACAGATGCCAAGAAATGGCCTGTTTTCCTTAATACGTCGTATGAGTGGCTCGACATAACCTCTCTCTCTAAGCCGATCCATGACCAGGCCAAAACTACCCACCCCTGGGAAGATCAACTTATCTGCTGATACAATATCTTCTGGCTTTTCTACATTATTTACAGTGACACCAAGCTTTTTTATCGCGTTTCTTACGCTACGGATATTGCCGGCACCATAGTCCAGTAAGGTAACCATAATATTTTTCTTTTAACCTGTTTTTATTTAATCTTATGAACGAGCTGTTCACAACAATAACACTCCTCCCCCAACACTCCTTCTCAGATGTAAAAGCATGGAGAAAAGAACGTGGAGAAATGCACGATGTTTAGCGGAAACCATATTCTAAAGATACTGTTAGCTTTTCCCGAGAATATATTCTACTGCCTCAGGCAGTGCACGGAAACAGTTCGTACATTTCATTTTCGTGGGCAATTGAACGCCACACCCACACCCTGTTCCAACTAAAAGCGATTGGCATCCAGCTGAAACTCCAGCCTCAATATCAGTTGTTTTGTCACCTATCATGTATGACCGGGACAGGTCAATACCTAAATCGGCCACTGCCTGCAAAAGCATACCCGGCTTCCCTTTGCGGCAATCGCATTCAATATCGTAAGGGGGATATCCTCTGGTCGGATGGTGAGGACAGAGGTAGATTCCATCAATATTCACATGATAGCGCTTCAGCTGCAGACACATATATTCATGAATGCGATGGACAGTTTCGAGCGGAAAGTACCCACGCGCCACTCCTGACTGATTGGTAACCACCACCAGCAGATAGTTGGCATCTTGTAAACTCTTCAGCGCCTGTGGTACACCTGGAATGAATTCAAAATCATCAATCAAGTGAAGATAGTCTTTCTCGATGTTTATCGTCCCATCACGATCGAGAAAAACTGCGTGTTTGACTTTCTGAACCGAGTCAGTCATCAGTGTATTGTTCCAGGATCTTATCAATGATGTTCGTTGTCGACTGGCCATCGACAAAACCGATCAATTCAACACGACCACCGTAGCTTTCAACTATATCTTTACCAACTACCTCGTCAGGGTTGTAATCCCCTCCTTTGACAAGGATATCAGGATGCAGTGTGTTTATCAGCTCCAGAGGTGTATCTTCTTCAAAAAGGCAGACATAGTCGACACAGTCAAGTGCAGCAAGGATTTGACTCCGTTCCTCTTCGCCGATCAATGGTCGTTTCTTGCCCTTGAGACGCTTGACTGAAGTGTCTGAGTTGAGGCCTAGGACCAGCATATCACCGAGAGCACGTGCTTTTTCAAGATATTTGATATGGCCAACATGCAAAAGATCGAAACATCCGTTGGTGAAAACAGCAATGCGTCCACGTCTTTTCTCTTCGAACAGAATTTGCTTCAATTCTTCACGAGTACAGATTTTAGTGTGGACATGACTGCCTTCGAGGTTAATCGTGTGTATAATTTCATCTGGAGTGACCGTTGCCGTTCCTACCTTGCCGACTACAACCCCGGCGGCATGATTGGCAAGATGGGCTGCGTCAGTGAGATCAAGCCCGCCAGCCAGTCCAATCCCAATTGTTGCAAGCACCGTGTCACCGGCACCCGAAACATCAAATACTTCACGCACTACGATCGGTAGAAGAAGCTCATCCTTGCCTGCCATAAACAAGCTCATTCCCTCTTCGCTACGAGTCAGTACCAGTGCATCAAGCGCCAAATCGTTCATCAATTGTAGACCAGCACGGCTGACATCGTCACTAGAGCAAATTGGAATACCAGTCACTTCAGCAGTTTCCTTACGATTAGGAGTGAGCAGAGTTGCCCCTCGATACTTGCGATAATCTTTCCCTTTGGGGTCTACCAGAACCGGTACTCCAGCACTGTTACACAAAGCTATCAGACTTTTCGTCAATCGATCAGTCAATACCCCCTTCTGGTAATCAGAGAGCAACATAACTTGCACATTGGGAAGTTGAGGTCTAACGAATTCTATCACCTGCTGTGCCAACGCATCGTCTATCTCCTCCCGACTTTCATGATCAATACGAAGCATCTGTTGGTTGTTTGCCAGTATTCTTGTTTTGTGGGTGGTTCTGCGTCCAGCAACACGAATTACTCCACCGACCTCAATCTCACTCCTGTTGAGATGGTCGAGAATCATGCGGCCATCCTCATCATCACCAATAACGGTGGCTACTTTGACCTGACAGCCAAGAGAGAGAAGATTATTGATAACATTGCCAGCACCACCCAGGCGCATTTCCCGGTGTGAAACATCGACAACCGGTACCGGAGCCTCCGGGGAGATTCGCTCAGTCTTGCCCCAGATATATTCATCAAGCATCAAATCCCCGATCACCAGGGCTTTGAGATGCTTGACTCGAACAAAAAAAGCTTTGATTTCGGCGTTAGTCATGCACATCCTTTCAATTCAGCTGCAATCAGCCCCTCGTGTACCATTGCCGCGAGCAACGGGATATTGATCTCATGGTGACCTGTGATGCTATAACCTTTCCCTTGACCTGAAGTTGGACGTTTGACAACATTCTG
>JAOZLO010000005.1 GCA_029934775.1 Desulfocapsaceae bacterium | reverse complement strand
GATGGAGATAGGTGATCAGTGAAATAAGTTCCGTTAATTATTTTTTAAATAATGTATATGGGATTGAACGAGTTTTATCTCTCCATATGAACAGTCATTTCCCAATTCTCGCTTTACTTCACTGAAAGAACTTTTCATACGGCTGATTGTCCCTTTTATGAGTTCAATCTTGCTCTCTGGAAGTAAATCTTCAATTTTCACCTGGCCCGCAGATACAAAAAAAGCCAGATGTCCTTCGATGGTTGAACTGACCAGAGATCGTTCCTGGGCTATTTCCTGTATGGTTAAACCTTTTTTAAATAATTCAAGGGTGATCTCCCTGGTATTTTTTGCAGCGGTTTTTGGGGGAGAGTGGTCAACATCTGTCCGGGTTTGGCTGGTGGAGGGGAGTATTACCTCCACAATGTCATGTTTACTTCGGTAAGCGGAGACCATTGATATAAGTTCATCCCCATATCTCTTTGACAACTGTTTGCCGATACCTTTGATTTTTTTAAGTGCTGTCATGTTATCTGGCAGGTGAGCAGTGATTTGTACCAGGGTTTTCTGGTGCATCACTTGAAATGGGATTACATTTTCTTCATTTGCTTTTTGGGTTCGCCATTCCCGTAAAGTCTGGAAAAGTTCGGGATGGGCAATATCTGATTCTAAATAGGTGATGGTGTCGCTTTTGGGTTTCTTTTTCCTGGATTCGATTTCAGCGGAAGAGATGGCGCGCAGATACCCGGATGGAGAAAATCCACTCTTACAGCATGTAATTGCTGCCATTTTTACTACGCCTTCTTCTTTTACAAGCTTGAGTGCATTCGTCGCTTTTTTTCTTATCTCTTTGTTATCCGTTTCGATTTGCAACAGGCTGATTGGTTGTGCGAAGTTGGACTCAAGTTTTTCCTGAAAATAAGCAGAACCTTTGGCTATACGTTCGAGGATTGCAGAATCCTCGGTGGGCAGCAGAGACCCCTTGAAAAGTCCCTGTAACTGTCGTTTAAAATTTTCAACGACACTATAAACTTCTGATAAGGTTTTTTTCTGTAACTCCGATATATCCGCTATCCCTGATACATGCAGTAAGCCAGGGTTGCCGGATAGTATGCTTACCAGTCTTCCCAGAAGGTAGCGTAGCCGTTGGAAATCAAAACAGTCCAGTAGCAGTTGCTGTTGATACTGAATTTTAGCGACCTCAAGTTTTTCCTGGCTCGGCAGGTTTTGTTCAGCATTCCTGGTAAATTGCAGTACCTCAGGATCTGTTTTCATGGTACGGGGTGACAGAGGCGAGCTGAGCACCATTCCCTCAAGTGTCCTGCATCTGCTGAGAGCCACATATACCTGACCGTGAGCAAAGGCTGCCTGTGCATCGATGACTGCCTTGTCGAAGGTGAGCCCCTGGCTTTTATGAATGGTTATCGCCCAGGCAAGTTTAAGGGGAAATTGCTCAAAGGTGCCAATTTTGTTTTCTTTTATTTCACCACTTTTCTCATCAAGTTTATATTCAATATTCTCCCAGACTGCAGGCTCGACGATTATCTGGTTATGTTCGTCAGGACATTTTATCCAGATTTCATCACCACTGATTTGAGTGATTTCACCAATTTTGCCATTAAAATATTTTTTATCTGGTGATGGATCATTTCGCACAAACATTACCTGGGCACCAACTTTCAGCTCCAGGGAGGCAGGAGTTGGGAAGGTATGTTCGGGAAAATCTCCCTCTATTTCTGCATCAAAGGTGTGCTTTTTATTTATGACACTGTGAAGTTTGGAAATATTAATACCATCCGCTTTGCGGTTATGGGTGCAGAGAGTAATGCAGCCTTCTTTTTCGTTTGGGGAAAAATTGGGATTGCAGCGTTTGTTGAGTTCTTTAAGGCTTGTTTGGTCGAGATTGTTGTTTCTTACGGAATTGAGAAGATCTATGAAGTGGCTGTCCGACTGCCGGTAGATATGTTTAAGTTCAATAGGGAACAGCTCAGTTTTGTTGAGACTGATACTGGAGAAGAAGTAGACGGAATCATAATACTGTTTTAAAATACTCCATTCCGCATCTTTAACAACAGGAGAAAGCTGGTGCAGATCCCCAATCATCAGTAACTGCACTCCACCAAATGGTAGATTGCTGCGGCGGTATCGCTGCAGAACAGAATTTACTCCATCAAGTAAATCGGCCCTCACCATACTTATTTCATCAATGACCAGCAGATCAAGGCTCTTGATGATATTAATTTTTTCTTTGTTAAAGCGTCGCTGGCTGCTCTGGCTGTATGCTTCACTGCCGGGTACAAAAGGACCAAAAGGCATCTGGAAAAAAGAGTGAAGCGTTACTCCGCCTGCATTAATTGCTGCTACCCCGGTAGGTGCGGTAACAACCATGCGTTTAGGGCAGGTTTTTCTGAAATTTTTAAGGAAAGTTGTTTTACCGGTACCGGCTTTTCCTGTCAGAAATATATTGCAGTTGGTATGCTGGAGGAATTCATCAGCAAGCTGAAGTTCAGGATTTGGGATGCTCATCAGGTCCTTCAATTTTTCTATGGCAAGGAGGAAGCAGTCAATTTTAACCTATAGTGACATCTTCCTCTAACTCGCTGTTGATTTCAAGATCTATTTTGCTATCCGTGACAATCTCATAAAAACCTTAAAACTGAGATAGCCAAGTAAAAAACTTCACATGCGAGGCGTGTAAATATTCTATTATTTCAGCGTACTAGGCCAAGGGCACTTCCAGAGGGCGCACAACGAAGCAGGTGGAGAGTTTTTACGACGCTATCATCCGTAGATCAACCGTGGAAGGAACAATACAATATCGGGACAGAAGGTGAGAAGAAGCAGAATAGCTATCTGGATCAGGATGAAGGGCATTACCGCACGGGAGACGTAGAGCAGGTTTTTATTCACTATTGCCCCGGAGATATAGAGACTGACGCCGAGTGGAGGCGTACAGTAGCCGATGCCAAGATTGATGGTCATGAGCAGACCAAAATGCATTGTGTTTATGCCGAATTTTTCAAGCAGTGGGAGAAAAATAGGGGTGAGGATAAGGGTTGCCGATATGATATCCATAAACATACCGATAATAAGCAGCAGTACGTTGACTGATAGAAGGAAAACGATTGGTGAGGAGATATTCTCCACAACTATAGTGGCAATTTTTCCTGGAATCTGCTCAAAGGTGAGGTATTCGCCAAAAACAGAAGCACCGGCAACAATTATCAGAAGAGTAGCCGAGGTGATGGCCGAGGAGACGACTGTTATTTTGATATCACCGAACTTCATGTCCTTATGGATAAAGAGTTCTACAAAAAAAGCATAGAAACATGCGACAACAGCGGCTTCATTGGCTGTGAAAAGGCCGGAGTAAATGCCGCCAAAGATCAGAATGGGCAGGAAAAGTGCCCAGCAACTCTCTTTCAGGACAGTTGCGGCTTTGTCCAGAGAAGGGCGCTCCCGTCTTTTCATTCCGGCTTTTTTGCAGACCAGATAGGCGTATAGACTCATTGCGAGCATGATCATTATTCCGGGGATAAAGCCGGTAAGAAAGAGGGCCTCAAGCTGGTCGTTACTGACCATGGCATAGAGGATCATGGCTATAGAGGGAGGAATGATGACGCCGAGGATAGGGGCTGTGGTCATAATACCTACGGAAAATTGTTCATCGTAGTTGTTTTCAAGAAGTGCTGGGATCATAAACCCACCGATGGCAACAACCGTTGCAACTGTAGAGCCGGAAATAGCGCCAAAAAAACCACAGGCCAGGACGCCGGCCATGGCTAGTCCCCCGGGGAGAAAGCCGACCAGAACATTAGCGACATTTATCAATTTTTTGACAATGGAACCTTTAGTCATGATATTGCCGCAGAGGATGAAGAACATGACTACTACCAGGGCGAATTTATCCATGCTGCGGTAGAGCACTTCTATGACAATCTGAGGATCAATACCAACTCCGTATACGAGGCCGATGGTGCCGGTAAAAAAGAGAGCCAGAAAAACCGGCACTGTCGATGCCAGGCAACCGATAAGGATAGCAAAAATGATCAGGTAGCTGTGTTCCATTGTTTATTTCTCTGAGGTGATATCCCGTTTACCAATCCAGTCTTCTCGTATGGCTATCAGAGTACGTACAAGAGTCATACATCCCATGAGTGGAAGGATGGAATAAAAAAAATATTCAGGTATCTGCAGAGTAGCGGTCTTTGCATACTCATCTTCGTACATCATCAAAGTCATCTGCATACCAAGATATATCATTAATCCAGCAAAGAGTAGAACAGCAGCATGAGAAAAGAGGTTGAGGGATTTTTTCAGAGAGGGAAACATCTGGGGAAGGGCTGTAATGCGTATAAGCTGACGTCCACGTATTGCCGCAACACAACCGACATAAGTGGAGAAATATATCACCTTCCGGACAACCTCGTCTGACCAGTAGAGATTATAATTATTAGTGGTTTTACGGAGAATCACATTGGCCATAGCTGTCAAAAGGGCAATGCATACAGCGGCAAAGAGGGACCATTCTTCCAGGAAGAGAAAAATGCGATCAATTTTTTTAAATGCTTTTTTAAACATGAAGTGCAGGTTGGTTTCACGAAAAAAAGTCGAAGAGGGTCGCCTCTTCGACTCCGGATAAATCAGCTACCAAGCTTTTCCCGCACTTTGGCAAGATAGTCAAGTCCAATCTTCTCACCCCACTTTTTTAATACAGGTTCTGCCTCCAGCTTTAGTTGCTCAATATCGCCATCTGAAAGTTGTATGAACTGCACTCCAGCCTCTTTAGCCTTAGCAACCTGCACGTCGTGCTGCTTACGGGTTAATATTCGTGTTGCTGCACTTTCTTCGGCAATTACAGTGAGGAGGACATCTTGCAGATCTTTTGGCAGTTTATTCAACCATCGTTTATTGATGACGTGAACAAAAAGTCCCTGGGCGTAATTCAGTTCAGTGAAGGACTTGGCAATGGTAAATTTTTTGGTAATGTTACAGACAATGGCGGTGTGGTCAAGCCCGGTGATGACGCCTGTCTGTAAAGCTTGTGGCACGTCAGGCCAGGGCATAACAGTGAACTTTAAACCCCATGCCTTATAGGTGTCAGTATTAACAGGAGCCTCAGCTATACGAAAGTTTGTACCTTTGGCATCTGCGATACTTTTCACTGGTGAGGTGGTTGCCCAGCCGTATGGTCCGTAGCCTGTAATGTCTGCAATGAGAAGGCCTTGTTTCTGGGCTCCATTGGAAAACGGTTCCCAGGTTTCAGGTGTGTTTCTGAAAGTATCCAGCTTGTCGAAAGTGTCAACGACATAAGGAAGATTGACAATACCAAGCAGATCAGTGATGTTAGCAGCAGCAACTGAGGAACTGAGCATACCCTGCACAGCACCAAGTTTTAGTTTGCTGATAACATCTTTCTCACCCCCAAGTTGTGCCAGAGGTCGAAAATCAACGTAAAGTCGGCCCTTTGATTTTTCCCAGACTTTGTCGCGAATACGGTAACCGACGCCGACGCCTTCTATAACAGGATGGGAAATATTAGATAAAATGTAGGTGTATTCGGCGCCGCTCGGGTCAAAATCGGGCTGCCAGGCTGCCAGTGGATTTTTTTTCTTTTCAGCGGCCATAATACCGCCTGGTATGGCTATTGCGAGGAGCAAAAGGGCGATAATGAACTTCTTCATGGGAGAGCCTCCATTTTAGATAAAATTTAGTACCTTACTGATCTAACCAAGCCATAACAACAAGAAACTAGGAGGCTGTCCGAGAATGCCCTTTTGCCCAAACTCTTCGTTATTTTTAAAAAATAATGCTCGTAATATTAGCTATATAACTGCGCGTATTTTTTGAAAATGCCTCGATTTTAAACAAAAGGTCTATTCTCTGACGGCCTCCTGGTAAATAACTTGAAATTATGCGGTTACATATACCACCAAGGTGCTTATACCCCTTGTGGGGTGTTAGTCGAATTATGCTGTTCAGATGAACATAACACATAAAGATTTTTTCAATACCATATATACTCTCTGCAGGCAAACTCTTTTTTGAATCAAATATGGTAAAAGTGCTTTTTTGCAAAACATAATTAACCTATATTCTGTTTTGGCTTTACAAATAGATGAAATGATACGTGTAGAGTTAAGCTTCAGGTGAAAAAGTGGAACTGAATAGTTACAAAGAAAACTATTGCGTTGTCTGGTATGTTCCAGTTACTTTGCCGCTTTTAAAATTAATTTATATGGAGAAACATGAGAAATAACAATCGAGCCCCGGATGAGTTACGACCAGTATCAATTGAGAGAGGCGTGCAGTTTCAGGCTGATGCATCCGTACTTATTCGCCTGGGTAATACCCATGTGATTTGCGGTGTTTCTGTGGAGGAAAAAGTTCCGCCGTTTTTAAAAGAGAGTGGGCAGGGATGGATCACCGCAGAATACGGTATGCTGCCATGTGCAACAGACAGCAGGTATCGAAGGGAGGTCAATGGAAGATCAGGAAGAACAATGGAAATTCAGCGTCTTATTGGAAGAAGCTTAAGGATGATGGTAGATCTGAAAGCAATAGGAGAGAGAACATTGCGAGTTGATTGTGATGTCTTGAATGCTGATGGCGGAACCAGAACCGCAAGTATCACCGGAGCGGCACTTGCCGTAAGGGATGCTCTTGCAAAACTTATGAGAGAAAACAGGCTTGAAATGATGCCCGAGATCATGCCGGTTGCTGCAATATCTGCCGGGATGAAGGACGGCGTAGTTTTACTTGATCTTGATTATATGGAAGATTCTTCTGCCCAGACCGATGCAAACTTTGTGATGTCCGGAGATGGCAGATGGATAGAAATTCAATCCACCGCAGAAGGAGAACCATTTGACGATGAATCTTTTTCTGCAATGAAGGAAATTGCCGGCAAAGGCATTAAAGATCTTTTTCAGCTGTGGACAGATAAAAAGCAAATATAAAATAGTAAAAAGGGAAAAAATGTTTCGTTCATTTTTTAAAAGCAGGGAGTGGTTTGTCTGGGCTTATGGAGGTGCTTTTTTTCTACTGCTGGCTCTTTTCGTACAAGTTGAGCTGACGGTGAAGATCAATGAGTGGTACGGTGGTTTTTATAATATCCTGCAAAAGGCAACTGAACATGAGGTGAGTGAATTATGGGACGAGATGGCAAAGTTTGCCAAAATTGCCTTCCCCTATGTGCTTATTGCTACAGTCACAAGCTATTTTACCAGAATTTATGCCTTTAAATGGAGAGAGGCGTTGACTTTTTCCTATATCTCCAAGTGGCAGGGTGTCGACGAGGAGGTCGAAGGAGCCAGTCAGCGTCTTCAGGAGGACATTTACCGTTTCGCCCGAATTTTCGAGAGTCTTGGGTTGCAGGTAATACGGGCGATTATGACTTTATTTGCTTTTCTTCCTATTCTATGGGGGCTGAGCGAAGGGGTTGATATTGAGTATATCAAGGATATTCCGGGAAGTCTTGTCTGGGTGGCGATTCTGGTTTCCATTGGTGGACTGGTGATTTCGTGGTTTGTGGGCATCAAGCTTCCTGGACTTGAGTATAATAATCAGAAAGTTGAAGCTGCCTTTCGTAAAGAGCTGGTTTATGCCGAAGATGATAAGGTCAATTACGGTAAGACAGAGACTATCGTAGAGCTGTTTGTCGGGTTGAAGTTTAACTATAACAGGTTGTTTCTCCACTACGGTTATTTTGACATCTGGGTGAACTTCTTTGAGCAGTTGATGGTTATCGTCCCTTACCTTATCATGGGACCCGGGCTTTTCACCGGTTTGATTACCCTAGGTGTACTTGTCCAGGTTTCCAACGCTTTCAGCAAAGTTCGTGAGTCTTTTTCTATATTTATTGCCAACTGGACGACTATTACAGAGCTTCGATCCATATATAAACGATTGAGGGAATTTGAGGCAAACATTGGTTATTAATACCTTGAAACTATGAATGAAATTATATTGATTAATATTACAGGCAGGGACCGAAAAGGGCTGGATGCCAGATTTACAGCTATCCTGGCTGAATATGGTGTCAGTGTGCTCGATATCGGGCAGGCGGTTATCCATGAACATATTTCCCTGGGCATCCTGATTGAGATTCCTGTGAAAGAAAATTTCGAGGCTCTCTACAAGGATGTTCTCTATGCGGGACATAAGATGGATCTTTCAATTGATATAAAACCGGTTGAAGGAGTTGAGTATGAAAAATGGGTAGAAGAAAGAGGGAAAGAGAGAAGGATTATTACCCTTCTTGGAAAAAAACTGACAGCGAAAGAAATCGCTGAAGTTGCTACCGTGATTTACCAGAACAACCTGAATATTGATCATATTACCAGGCTTTCAGGGCGGATCTCTCTTGTCAACCCACAGGAAAAACTCCGTGCGAGTATACGGATGATAGTGAGTGGTAAACCTGCTGACACCATTGGGATGCGGTCAAAATTCATGCAGATTTCCCAGGAAACAGGTATCGATATTTCCTTCCATGTGGAGAATATATACAGCGGAAACCGAAAACTCGTAGCTTTTGATATGGACTCTACCCTGATTGCAGCTGAAGTTATTGATGAACTTGCAAAACTTGCCGGGGTAGGAGAGCAGGTCGCTGCCATAACAGAGGCAGTTATGCAGGGAGAGATCGATTTTAAGGAAAGTTTCAAAAAACGGGTGGCCCTTCTCAAAGGATTAAAAGTGTCTGAGCTGGAGAATCTGACTAAGGCTCTGCCTCTTTCTGAGGGTACCGAGCTGGTTACTTCTACGTTAAAAGGACTCGGTTATAAACTCGCCATACTTTCCGGTGGGTTTACCTTTGTGGGAGAGTATCTCAAGGAGAAGTTAGGTTTTGATTATGTTTATGCAAATAAGCTTGATCTGGTTGATGGCAGAGTTACCGGTGAAGTTTGTGGTGAAATAATAGATGGAGAGAAAAAGGCTCTGCTATTAAGAGAAATTGCTGAACGAGAAAATATAACTCTTGAGCAGACTATAGCTGTAGGGGATGGGGCCAATGATCTGCCAATGATCAATGCTGCCGGTATGGGGGTGGCTTTCCATGCAAAACCTATTGTCAGGGAACGGGCCGGCAGCGCAATTTCTACGGTTGGGCTTGATGGGCTTCTTTATCTGCTCGGTATCCATGAGAGGGAAATAAATCAGGATATGACTTTGAAACAGTACTCATCCGTTCCTGTCCGAGAGTAAGCATTTTGGGATAGCCTCCTAAAAAACAAGTCCGGGAAGAAATGTAGCAAGCTGTGGGAAAAACCAGAGAATAGCAACACCGACAGCCTGGAGCGCGATGAAGGGTGCTACTCCCTTATAGATCTGCCCTGTTGTAATTTCAGGTGGTGCTGCTCCACGCAGGTAAAAGAGTGAAAAGCCAAAGGGAGGCGTCAGAAAAGTGATAAAGGTATCCCGGAGCTTACTGAAATATTTAATCTGTCTCCCGAATTAAACGGGGTTTCGATGAACGCATAAATCTATCATTCTATCCAGATTCTCTTCCCGCTCAAAATCCCCTATCATAGCGGCCAGAGATTTTGCCCGGATTCGTCCCAGTACTGGAGATGTAAGCCATAAAAATTTATCCTCAAGCTCTTGGTCTGTCGGCAATGTACTGTGGGGATCCCAGTTGGCCGACATTACCCCCGATGAGAATGTTTTCCTGGTTGTGGTGGTGATCTCAACTTCAGATTCTGCTTTTTCCGGGAACTCTTTCTGGAACCTGTCCTGACTGATTATCTGGATTCGATCCATCATTTGATGGATATCTTTGTCAAAAAGCCGTGGGGGAAGCACCTGGGTTGGACCGACTTCACCATCCAGGAGTGCTGCGGCGATGGGGAAGGTGATATTGTATTGGGCCTCTTCTGTATTTTGAGGATATCTGGTACTCAGGGCGGCTGATTCCTTGAATGTATACACTGTGATTTGTTCTATATCTTTGTGATGAAGACCGTTTTCTGCCATTATTTTCAATGCACCGTCCATTCCCGGCTGTGCCCACCTGCAGGCCGAATAGGGTTTGAAGTACAGATGCATGATTTCATAGGATTTACCTAATGAAGTAACCCATTTCTCATCCGCAGAATCATTAAATAGAGGACGTATGCCAGTAAATCCTTTTTCAGCCATAATTACCGACATTATTGCTACCATACAGCCCCAGCCGATGCTGTCTTTTCCCATACCGGGAACTTCAATACACTTCATCATCGGAGCAATAGGAGCATGGTATTCAGCAGCACCGAGGGCATGACACAGCTTTTGCCGATCCAATCCTAGAAGTTTGCCTGCCGCTGCCGCCCCTCCAATAGCTCCCCAACTCCCGGAGGAATGATAAGTCTTATATGTTCCGTGCCGAATCAGGGCGGCTCGAATAGCGACCTCATAACCAACAACCAGTGCGGTTAAGAAATTTTGACCGGTAATACTCCGGGCTATTTCACCTGCAGCCAATGCAACCGGGAGGATACAGGCCCCAGGATGTCCCTGTGCACTCCTGTAACCATCATCGATATCCAGCGCATTGCCGGCAAACCCGTTGGCTAGAGCAGCGCCTGAGGCTGAAGCTTTGTTCCCACTGACAAGTATTGTCGCATCCTGGCCGTTGAATTCCTGTATTGCTATCTCTGTCATTAAATGACCAACAGGGGTCTGGTGGCCGGCTATCTGAGCCCCGAGAGCATCAAGGAGGCAACGTTTGGATTGATGCTGCACAGCCTCGGGTAAAACAGCCCATTCTGTTTCCAAAATAAATTTTAACGTGAATTCATTATTATCCATGACTATCCTGTTGCATGTTTATTAATAACAATTTACAGGAGTATGTTGAATTTTTCTTTTATGGCTCTGTCAATTTCTTCAGGGATATAAGAGGGTTTGGGAGTCTCCAGGAGTTTTCTTGCTATATTTAGAGCTCTTTTCCTGGTATCAAGAGAGCCATCTTTTTCCCATTTTTCCCGACTTTTTCTATCGGTGACACCATTTCCGTTGAAATACTCTGTTCTCATATGAGCCATGGTGTGTGGTGTTGTCATGAAATTCCCTCCGGGCCCTACCGAGTCAATTACTTCAAGGGCAAGGTGGTCAGGGTCGCAATCAATACCTTTGAGTACCTTGCAGCAGTTACCGATTATTTCATCATCAATGACAAATTGTTCGTGGGCAATAGTAAGCATAGATTCGAGCATACCTGCACTGTGATGGATATAATTGGAGCCACCCATGGCAGCAAGCAGGGAAGTAAACGCTTTTTCATACCCAGCCTGGGCATCGGGGAGTTTGGAGTCAGAGAGTCCTGATGAGTTATAGTTGGGCACTTTTATGTGATTTGATAATTGATGGATAGCTGCATTCATCATGCCGAATTCAACAGCACCACCTGAATATCCCATAGTTCTTAGATTTGCCATACCCGGAATACCACCGTAAAGCAGGGGGGCTCCAGCACTGGTCAACTGGCAGATGGTGATGCCGGTAAGCTGTTCTGCGTGAAGTTGAGTCAGGGTGCCTGCCATGGTCAAAGGAGAAGTGGATCCAGCCATGGGTGCACTTGAGAGGGCGATCGGGATTCGGTTGCGATTTGCCTCCTGCATGATGTGGGTTGACTGGGTACAAAGTTTTAACGGACTGATGGCAAAAGAGGAAATAAAGGAAATAAATGGTCTTTCCTGAAGTTTTTCCAGACTTCCGGCAATCATGGATGCCATTTTAACAACATTGCGCAGTCCTTTTTCATCGTTTACTCCGGACATAACATGTTTGGAAGATGCGGTAAGACATGTATAAAACCAATTGACATTATAATCTTCTACATCAATATCCGTTGCAACGCAGGGCTTAACAAGAAAATGGATATTCTCCAACTGATCCACAAGCCGTGATACATCATAAAGGTCTTTTAAGGTTGTTGGTCTGACTTCACCGGTTTCAGGGTCAAGGATTTTAATGGCAGCTCCCCCGGTACCAAGATGTACCCGATTTTCAGTCAGGAGGAGATCGTTTTTTGGATCCTGGCCATAAAGGACTACTTTTTCAGGAGCTTTCCTTATCTGTTCAGCAATCATTTCTCTAGGGAGTATAATTTTTTTACTCTTTCTGTCTATTACAGCGCCATTATCTTCAAGCAATTGAACCGTATCTTCCAGTCCCTGTTCATAGGTAATGCCTGTTTTTTCCAGGATTTTTAGAGAAGCCTCATGCACTGTTTCTATCTGGTTCGGTGACAGGGGGCGATATTGGCCACCCTGCAGGCCCATTAAATTCATAACAATTTCCTCTCAATAGTATTTTTTTGCTGTTTCGACCCAAAAAACGCAAATCAGTTTAAGCCTATATACTGTTTTACTCCTGAATGACTTTCATGGAGACAGTTATATCCGATCAAGTATAGCTATAATTTCCGAGCATTTACGATATGCTCTCTGCATGAGATTTTCAGCCTCTGCAAGGATTACCTCTTTATATTTTTCATCTTTAATGTCCTGCATATTTATAAGCACATTCTGGTATGCTCCCCATATGCCCGTTTCAAGAGCTTTGGCCCCGACCTGTGTGTCTGATTTTGATGCGGGATTGCCATGGAGGGCTACTTCAACAAGACTACTCCAGCCATCATTGCCAAGTCGCATGGTGGAGAGTGGGATATTGATTGCAGTCTGCAGACCCGCCTGCATTTTGTCTGTGCGCAATTGTTTTTCCGTATCCGTTGCTTTTGGCATGCGCAGCCCTTCCATATATTCATTAAAGGCGGATGTGTCGGCATCAATCATGGGGATGAGTTGTCGGGTGAGTCTGTGGAGTTGAGGAATAACCTTCATCATATGCGGTTGTACATCTTCAAATCTTCTTACTCCGTGGGTCAGTTTTGCAACCATTGCCCCAAGTCCTAAACCAACAGCTGCAATTGCAGCAGAGGCGGAACCACCACCCGGAGCAGAGGAGCGTGAACCAATCTCTTCGATAAAGTCACGCACGGATAGAGTTGCAAGAGGTTCTTCAGGCTCCTCTCTGACAATATATTCGATGATCCTCTTTTTCGGGACAAAAGGTGAAACAGAATTGAGTCCAAGTCGCTCTACTGCAAGTCTGATTTTCTGGTCTTCCTCATAGATGAAAAGGTCTTCCTTCTCAATATAGTAGTCTGCAGCCATTATCAGAGATTTGAGAGGGACGATACCAATTATCTCTGATCCAGCAATTCCAACTCCAAGATTTCCTGCTTCTTTTTTAACTTCTTCAAACAGTGTATGGATGGGAGTTACTTCAAAATTGTTGAGATTAACGGTAACCTGGGCCATGTTATATTCATCAACAAACCAACCCATTCCTTTTACATCCTTCAGTCGGCCAGGTTTATCAGGACCTCTGCCTGCCTCCCTCAGGTTTAAAGCTATGCGGTGAGCCTGATTGGAGGTGCCGAGGAGATTGACATTGTAGGCGATAAGAAACATGCGTGCTCCTGTGGCAGTTGCTCCCCAGGAGGGAACGAACTCTTCGGGGCCGAAATCAGGTTTCCATTTCGGCTCTTTCAGTCGTGCCTCAAGCCCTTCATATTCACCTCTGCGCACATCCGGGAGTTTGCGGCGGTAATCATGCTGAGCTGCTTCTTCGTAGAGATAAAAAGGAACAGACAGTTCTTCTGCAGCCCTCTCTGCAAAACGTTTGGCAACCTCTGCACATTCCTTCATGGTGACTCCAGCCACAGGGATAAATGGGCAGACATCCATTGCCCCAAAGCGGGGATGCTCTCCACTGTGAGTTCTCATGTCGATTTTTTCTTTTGCTGTTCTGGCCGCTGCAAGGGCGCCATTAATTATTGCCTCCGGATCACCTACAAAGGTGTAGACTGTTCTGTTGGTAGATCGTCCCGGGTCAACATCGAGCAGGGTACAGTCCGGTGTTTTTTTTATGGCATCGGCAATAGCTGTTATAACTTCTTGATTCCTGCCTTCAGAAAAATTGGGTACGCATTCAATGATTTTTTTCATTTTTTTATTTTTTCCTTTTTTTGTACTTTACTACAGCAGTGTATTTTTCCTCAGGCAACCTTTTCTCCAAACTTATAAACATCAACAACCGGGTTTACACCGGCGTGATAAGCAAGTATTGAAGGGGATTCACCATCAAGCAGTAAAAAATCTGCAAATTTTCCCGGTTCAAGGCTGCCTATGTTTTTTGCTTTGCCGACAGCGTAGGCTGAATTCAACGTGGATGCAGTCAGGGCCTCAGCTGGAGACATGTTCATATTTAAAACGGCAAGGCCGAAAATAAAGGGCATCGATTCAGTGTAACTCGAACCGGGGTTGCAGTCTGTGGCCAGAGCAACGGAAAGATTACTGTCTATCATTTTGCGGGCCCTCGCATACGGTTTTCTCAGACTGTAGGCGGTTGCGGGAAGTAGATTCGCAACAACTCCGGCATCAGCCATCTTGGCAATATTTTCATCGCTGGCCGCAAGCAAATGATCTGCAGAAATTGCACAGAGTTCAGCAGCAAGCGCTGCTCCTCCAAGATCGTGCACTTCATCAGCATGGATTTTGACTTTCATGCCAATGTTTTGTGCTGCCTGAAGCAATCGCCTGCCCTGCTCAATGGTGAACACACCTTCTTCGCAGAAAATATCACAGTGTTGCGCTATGTTCTGCTGGTGCATGGCGGGCAGCATTTCATCGATGATATGATCGATAAATGCATCCGGATTATTTTTATACTGCTCTGGAATTGCATGGGCACCAAGAAAAGTTGGAACTACATCCTGAGGTGTGGCTTTGGCGGTCCGCTCTATAGCCTGCAGCATCTTGAGTTCGTTTTTGGTGTCAAGCCCGTAACCGCTCTTGATTTCAAGTGTGGTTGTGCCAAAAGAGAGGGCAGTTAAGGCATGTTTAAGACAATTCTCATATAATTCATTTTCTGTTGCAGCCTCTACCGCTTTTACGGAAGAGAGAATACCGCCCCCCTGTCTGAGTATATCCAGGTAAGGTGTCCCTTCGATTCGCATCTCGAATTCACTTTCTCTTTTTCTGGCAAAACACATATGGGTATGTGGATCGACAAAGCCTGGAATCATGCATCTTGACTGACAATCAATTTCCTGGTCGATTTGGATAGGGCCTATTTGGGCAAGAAGGTTCTTTTTTTCTCCGATACCGATGATGACTCCGTTTTCTACAAGAATTGCACCATCAAGAAACTGGATAACATTACTCTGTGTTTTCCCCTTTGAAGGTTGACCATTGTCTACAGGAGTATATATACGGCAATTGTGAAACAGTTTTACAGACATATTATACGACCTCCGCCTATCCACGGTTAATTTTTATTGAAAAATATCTCAGGACTATCTGACCGAACTCTATAGTGTTTGTAATTCAATCTGACACCCTGCGGGCCGGAGATTGCTGCTCCGAATTCGGCGTTGAGTCAACCATACAGTATAGAATATGTATATACAATATTTTCATTTTTTCCAATGGGAGGAAAACTCAACATGAGCAATATTTTTTTGATTCGAAGTCTACGCTTATTTGAAGACTACATTTGCAAGGGATTAAAAAATATTGGAGAATACTGAAACCTGTTGCTTGGAAAGCCAAACTTGTATCGTTTGCAGGAATGTTGTACATACAACTGAGGTTGGTTGAAACTGAGGATTTTGGTTACGATTCCACAGCCGTGACCGCGGAAAGATGCGGTACCCTGTAAACAGTTACAAGTACGGAGGTTAGCGAAGTTCGGATACTTCCCCATAAGTAGTTACGAGATATCAAAACAAAGTTATAAAATCACAAAATGAAAAAAAAACAATCGCAGTTCATGCTCAATTCATCAATACCACGCTATCAGCAGGTCAAAGAATATATTTCGTGTCGAATTGACGGTGGTGAGCTGCAGCCTGGAATGAAAATTGAGTCGGAAAATAAACTCGTTTCGGTACTCGGTGTTTCGAGAATGACGATTAATCGAGCATTGCGGGAATTGGCAGATGAGGGGAAGCTTACAAGAATTCAGGGGGCGGGCACATTCGTTGCCAGTCAAAAACCTCAATCAGCTTTACTTGAAGTGCAGTCAATTGCACAGGAAATTCGCAGCAGGGGAGGGGGTTATTCTTGTGATATTAAGCTTTTGTCAGAAGAAAAGGCAAAACCGGCATTGGCTTTGTCCATGGGGCTTCAGCCATATGCGCCCGTGTACCATTCGATAATAGTGCATATGGATAACGAAGTGGCAATACAGCTGGCTGACAGATATGTTAATCCGGCAATTGCACCCAGCTATTTAGAGCAGGATTATACCCAAATTTCCCCCAATGAATACCTGTTGAGTGTATCGCAAATTTCGGAAGTGGAGCACGTTGTTGAGGCTGTTATTGCCGATGGGTGGATCAGGGATCTGCTGCAGATTAATGATGCAGAACCTTGTCTGGTGCTCCATCGTAAGACCTGGGTGGAACAGAATGTTGTTACAAAAAGCAGTTTTTATTACCCGGGTTCCCGCTATACAATTGGCGGCCGGTTTACACCATCAAACAAGGGGAGTATTCAGGTCACTTGATAACCCCTTAGGATGGGATGTTTCCTGCTCATTGGGACATTTTACTTTCAGTCTCATTGATCATTTGGTGTTTATTATCTACTCCTCCCAGCATTGAGTCATTCATCAATGTAATAATATAGAAGAGCAGAATCATGGCCAGGACGAAAACTGAAAATTTAAAAAACTCTTTTGGTTTTTTCCATAGAAAAAGAACGAGAGCTACTGCAACGCAAATGGATACTATCTGGTGAGTGGCTAATAAATTGTATATAAATGAATATGCGTAGTTTATATTCATAGATACAGGTCGCTTGGCTACCAGTTTTTTTTATATATTTCGAAGTATGTCCGGGGTTTAACACAGGCCGGGCATTTATCAGGAGGTTCTGTACCTTCGTGGAGGTAGCCGCACCCGAGACATCTCCATGTTATGGGTTCGATACGGGAAAAAGCCCTGCCTGCGGCTAAGTTTTCAGCCAGATCTCGAAACATCATTTCGTGATGTTTCTCTGCCACATTTATGGCATTGAACGTATCTGCTGCCCTTTGATATCCCTCATCTTCAGCTACCTGGGCAAATACTTTATACATGTTGTCATGCACATACAGCTCGAGTTCAGCGGACGCAAGCAGATTGGTTTGAGTATTTTTAATCACTCCCGCAGGAAATCTTCCGCAGATCTCAATCTCACCACCATTAAAAAATTTAAAAAATCTCAGTGCGTGTTCATATTCCTGCTCTGCTGTTTCATCAAAAATCCTGGCAATCTGCATATAATTTTCTTCCAGAGCCTGGGTTGCAAAAAAATTATAGCGCGTTCTGGCCTGGGCCTCAGCGGAATAAGAGAGCAGCAGATTGTGAGCAGTTTTACTTTCCCGGAAACTGACCATTTGTGATCCTGGTTATTTTTCTATTATGATTGCGTCCGCCCCACATTCATCTGCAGCTTGCTGTACAATTGCTTCAAGATGTTGAGGGATTTCTTTAAATTTTACTATTGAGAGGAGCTGGTCTTCATCATATTCAAATACCTCTTCACATAATTTGCTGCAGTTTCTGTCGCCCATGCATTCTTTCGTAATAATTGCTTTCATCTGTCTTTCCTTTATTATTGAATGATTTTGCTATAAATGCGCCTGCTCAGATTACCCGGCTGTCAATCAAGATCATGAGATCCTTTGAGAACTGTGTAAGGTATATCAATATACTCAAGAACCTTGCCGGTTTTATTCCAATTGTTCTGATAAAAGAATCTTGAAAAATTGAGACTGACCCCGACGTAAACAGACCTTACGTTTTCTTCATCCTCGTCCTCGTATCCCCTGGAATAATATCCTCCGGAAAGCTCGACCCATTTGAGAAAGTTGTTTTCAAATGTATCAAAGCCGTCAAGTTTGAGTACCATTGAATAATACTGGTTGGAGTAGTCATCAAAAATACCATTTATATCAACATTGAAAACATACTCCACCCTGAAATCAATCTTACGATCAAGTTCTGGATATCTTTCCATTAATACACTGGCCAATGCACCTACGGTGTTCCAAGCCATATCTCCCCAGTCAAAACCTTGTGTTTCACTCGTTGCATCACCAAGTTCCATAAAAGCCTGCACAGTCCATGCCGAAAGAGCTGCATAGTTGTTCGCTTTTTTGGGTGCATATCCCCAGCTTTTGTAGAGTCCGGTGAGCGCATCGGAAAAGGCATATGTTGCCCAGAAATGTCCGAGTTTATCAGCTCCGCCATATTTGGAGTCTTGCTCAAACCCCCCTTCATCTGAACCATGGAACCCTGATGAGCCATAATCCCAGGTTGCAAGTCCCCACAGTCCAATTGCTGCTGCTGAAGCAGATGTAGTGTAAATCATCTTTTTTTCTTTGGGGAGACTTGACCACCATCCCTGTTCAGTGCTTATGTCATTGTTTAGTGATGACTGGTCAGCTGTGGTACCTGCAGAGTTTTGCGTATTCTGCTGGGCTGAAGATGTGAGTGGAGTGCAGAGAGCATATATGCACAGGGAGATAATTGCTTTCAAAAAAGGATGTCTGGTTTTCATTTCTGTATGGAGAACAATGTAGAGATTACAGTTTAGTGGGATATTACTTGTTATGACCTAAAGACGCAGTAATACAATATTTTGTTAAGGTCCGTCAAGTATTGGTTTGAGTTATTTCTACGATGGAGAACTATTCAGACTTTCGGCTGGGGTAACGTTACTCTCTGTATGGTAACTGGTCGGGAGAGTAACAATGTAATTAAGTGATTTATTGGATTGTTCTTTGTATTTGATATTGCACTAAAATTAAATTTTCACAATGCGTTTTCCTCCTGGCACTCTTTTTGCTAGAACAAGAAAGAGGTTTGGGATTTTGTAGCAGTAGCAATTATAAAACAAAGGAGGATAGAATGTTACAGAAAGTAATAGATATCGACGATGACAATTTTGCGGAAGTGATCGCAGCCGATAATGTTCCTGTATTGATAGATTTTTGGGCTCCCTGGTGCGGCCCCTGTAAAACTATAGGACCAATACTCGAGCAGCTTGTTGAAAAATACACTGATCAGATTGTCATCGGTAAATGTAATATTGATGTTAATCCGGAACTGCCAAGTCAATTCGGTGTTAAATCTATACCGACTTTGATGTTTTTTAAAGATGGTAAAATGGTAGACAGAATTACGGGTGCTGCCAGTAAGGCAGCAATAGAGGCTGTTATTGACAAAGTACTTTCCGATGAAAAATTAATCAGTCCCATTATAGTTCGCTGATAAGTCATTTTTGAATAAAACTCAGTAGTGTCCGGTTAAGATTCCGAAGTTTACGCTATCTGCAGGAGATGGCGCCGCTTATTTAATCTAGGCAATTTTCTAACCGGACATTGCTGAATAAAACTTTGAAAGGAGGTTCTATGAAAACTTTAATTGTGTATTCCAGCAAATCTGGAAATACCAGGAAGCTGGCGGAAGCTGTTTTTGATTTTTTACCGGGAGAAAAAATTCTGAAACCTGTAATTGAAAGACCCGATCCCGCTGAATATGATTTTGTTGTTATCGGTTTCTGGTTGCAGGCCGGAAAAGCTGATCCTGCTTCCACTGAATACCTTGAAAAACTAGCACCCTCAAATGTGTTTTTATTTGCAACCCATGGGGCTGGTACAGATTCTGCGCATGCTCTTAATGCTATGAAGGTAGCAAAAGAACTGGTTGGTACGAGTAAAATTTTTGGATCGTTTAGTTGTCAGGGGGAAGTGAAAGCTGAATTTCTGGCCAAGGTCCAGAAAAAAGATCCTCCTCCACCCTGGATTAAAGATGCTCCCGCTGCAGTCGGGCATCCTAACACAACTGATATTGCCGATTTGCAGAAGGAACTGGAAAGAGCAGTAACTCTATTGAGGAGCAGCATATAGGTACTTTATCCCTTCCTTCCTCTTACGGGGGGCAGGAGTAATATCTGAGGTATCAAAAGGAGAATAATGGAAACAGTATCATTTGCTGATATTGCGATAGTTGCCTGTGGTACGATGAGTCTTGAGTTAAATTATCTTCGTGAAGAGGGTTTTTTGAATACTCCCCAGATTCTTTATACCGCTCCAGGTCTTCACCAGGTAGTTACAGAGCTTGAAGATCAGCTGGTTAGACAGATTAAAAAAGCCAAAGAGAAAAATAATAAAGTTATTGTGGTGTATGGCGGCAAGTTCTGCTATGTGAATATAGATGATCCCATGAGGAGAATGCAGACTATTATTGATGAACTGGGGGAGGGGATAACTCGAGTTGATGCCACCCATTGTATGGATATGCTTGCCAGTGAGTCAGAGCGTAACGAAATCGGCAGTGAGTTAGCAGATGGAGAACCCGTCTGGTGGATGACGCCGGGCTGGATTAAATACCGTCAAAAGGTGTTCAAAGGCTGGGATAAAGCGTTGGCTAATGAAAACTTTCCCAGGCATACCGGTGGTGCTATTGTTCTGGATGGGGTTGGATATATGGATACGTATATGGCTGAAACACCGGAGGATTTTCTCGATTATGTGGACTGGATGGGAATTACACTTACCCCATATACGGTTACCCTCGATCGGTTCAAGGGATTGTTGATGGATCAGGCCGAAAAACTTGCATCGTGACAATGAAAAGCATTTCTCTGAAGATTGCCTTTTCGGAGTCTTGCAGGCTCAATTAGCGACCCAACATCAGCTGTCTGGTTGTAACGGAATGCTCCATTTTTTCATGTATTTCCAGATTGCTGTTCGGCTTAAACCGACTCTCCGTCCGACTTCAGCCTTGTTCCAGTTGCAATCATCGAGCAGCTGGAGCAAGAATTTTTTGGTGATTTTTTTTCTGTTTACGGATCTGGAGGATGATATGCGGGTTTTTTCTCCCCCCTTCGAACTGGCTTGACGGATTTCAAGAGGAAGGTCTTGCTGTTGTATTCTGTCACCGCCACAGAGGACAAATGCGTGTTCAATTGCATTTTCAAGTTCACGTACATTTCCCGGCCAATTGTAATCCATAAGTGCGCGCATTACCTGTTTGGAGCTGTCAACTATCTGTTTTTTAGTTTTTTTATTAAAAATTTTAATGAAATGGCTTATGAGTAAAGGGATATCATCCTTATGCTCTCTAAGGGGTGGGAGTACGATGGGGAATACTTTCAGTCGATAATAGAGATCTTCTCGGAAGCTTCCCTCGAGAACTCTGGCATAGAGATCCTGATGACTGGCGGTGATAATCCGGATATTGATTTTACGTTTTTTTGATTCCCCCACACGTTCAATTTC
The DNA here is from genome assembly GCA_029934775.1 of Desulfocapsaceae bacterium. Lineage (GTDB taxonomy): Bacteria > Desulfobacterota > Desulfobulbia > Desulfobulbales > Desulfocapsaceae > Desulfomarina. The sequence goes on along the minus strand of JAOZLO010000005.1, from coordinate 2,702 downwards.
GCGTTCCTGCAGGACTCTCAGGAGTTTGACCTGAATAAAGGGACTCAATTCTCCTATTTCATCAAGAAATATGGTACCTCCAGCTGCCTCTTCAAATCTGCCAATTCTGTCGCGTATTGCCCCTGTGTACGAGCCCTTCACGTGTCCAAAAAGTTCACTTTCCAACAGTGCTTCGGACAGAGCGCTGCAATTTACTATAACAAGTGGATGTGTTTTACGGTCACTGTGAAAATGGATAGCGCCTGCGGCCAGCTCTTTGCCGGTCCCGCTCTCACCTTGAATATAAATTGTTGCATCACTTGCTGCTGCGGCCTCTATGGCGGCAAAGATCTGGCGCATGGCACGGCTTTTACCGATAATGTTATCCAGGCGATGAATCTCCCCCAGCCGTAGGTCAGCCTCACGGGCCCTGAAGCGAGCCCTGTTTAACTCCGTCAGGTCTGTCACAGTTTCAACTACCCCGAGGATATGGTCATCTTCATCTTTGACAACGCTGGCATTTTTGATAACTGAAACATCATGACCATCTTTGTGCCGCAGCTGGCATTCCTTTACTTCACTGTATTGTTGTTCAAATATGTTGCATTTTTTGATATCTGCCGGGCAGGTTTTACCGAAACATTGACTACAGCGGAGTAATTCACATGTTTTTCCCAGGGCTTCTTCTGCAGTGAAGCCACTTATTCTCTCCATTGATTGATTCCATGAAGAAATAAATCCCTCACTATCCATGGTAAAAACTCCCTCTGTCATGGAGTCAATAATCCTGCCGACAAAGAGAGGGTTCCAGGTTTTGTGTTGATTTTTCATCTGTTTCCTTTAGGACTGAACTGTAAAACCATTGCCTTCATATCGTAATTCGGAATGAGGGCTCGCTCGAAAACAACTTCACTTTTTAAGCGTCGATGCTTACTTCCTGGCGGTGTTGCGAAAGATTGGAATATGTCTCAATATTTAAAATTTGTGAATTTATTTTTGTGGGAACGCTTGTTTGAACAGGAGGTGTGGTTTTGCACCCCGACACAGGTAACGTTACCTTCGTTACCCTGTAAGTCCTTCACTACTGTACCCCTGACAATCAGTTCAGTATCCCTTTCTAGGGGGGTTAGTTTTGGCTGACAGGCAGAAGAACAGTGAAGGTGGTTCCACTTTCCGGGATACTTTTTACGCTGATTTTACCATGATGAGAGTCAATAATACTCTTGACTATTGAAAGACCAAGTCCCGTGCCTTGAATTTTTCTTGTATTTTGATCTTTTACTCTGAAAAAGCGGGTAAAAATTTTGTCCAGATCCTCTTCACCGATACCAAAACCTGAATCACTTACCTCCACTTTCAAATAGTCATTTTCCCGTGTGGCTGAAAGTGTTATATGGCTGTCATTCTGGGAATATTTAATTGCATTGGTAACAAGATTTGAAAATACTTCCTCCATATTTCCACGATTCGCAAAAAGTGAGGGCAGATCCCCGGCCAGATCGAGGTCAATCCGAATGTTCTTTTCACCTGCGTAGGGGGAATGGAAGGCGAGTTGTTCTGAAAGTAGTGCTGACATATCTACCTGCTCTTTTTCATGGGCGATAAGACCAGATTCTATTCTGGAAAGATCGAGAAGGTCTGTTACCAGGTTATTCAGAGCAAGAATTTTATCTGAAGCTCGTCCCAGAATTTCTTTTTGTTTGTCTGTAACATCACCAGCCAGCCCGTCGCTGATGATCTTTAACTGCATCAGTAGAGAGTTCATTGGACTGCGGATTTCGTGGGAGACCATGGAGACAAAGTCAGATTTCATTTTTGCATTTTTTCTTTCAGAGGTTACATCATGCAATACCGTGATTGTTCCAAGATTGTCATTGGTACGTCCGCGAAAAGGGGCACAGCTGGCACTGTAAAATTTTTCATCTGATCCTGTGGTACTGGTGATGCTGATCTCGTGAGTAATTTCTGTAAAAGTATCAGGAGGTATGTTAAGTGCCTGGTCTATAGACTGCTTAATTTCATCATTACTGATAATATCATCAATGTGGCGTCCAATGACTTCTTCTCCATGGTAACCTATCATATGCAGAAATGATGGATTAGCCTGCACTATAGACTTTTTCGCATCGGTGGTCATAACGCCGTCGGTCAGTCGGTTAACCATAACTCCGAGTCGAGATTTGGAGTCGGTTATATCCTGCAGGGCCCTGGTGTACTGGAGGGATTTATGGACAACGGTACGAAGCTGATCAGGAGTGAAGGGTTTAGGTATAAAGTCAAAGGCACCTTTCTTCATCGCCTCAATGGAATGTTCCAGCGTGGCATAACCGGTTATGACAATCACGACAGTGTCCGGGTGGAGTTTTCTCACCTCGGAAAGAACGTCGAAGCCGGATATGGAGGGGAGCATGAGATCGACCAGAATAATATCAAAGTGGCGCTCTTTGATCATCAGTAGCCCCTGTTCTCCGTCTGGTGCTACCTCAACGTCATAGCCTTTCTCTGCGAGGACGATCCTGCAGGCGTCACGAATCCTTGGTTCATCGTCGATCACGAGAATCTGTGGTGTGCTGTAATGTTCTTTTGTTGAAGGGGTGGTCATGATGTGTTCCTCGTTTCGTTCATCGGGGTTAGAAAAATTATTCTCCATTAGTACCTTACTCCTGAATCCTTGTCATAAAAAATAACAGATAAGCGTAGACTTCGGATAAGCGTAGACTTCG
>JAOZLO010000106.1 GCA_029934775.1 Desulfocapsaceae bacterium | reverse complement strand
ATGTAAACTTGACAATCTTGTAATCAATCAGCCAAAAAAAACTCATTCAATAAATACTATCCTCAATAATTCATTTGGTATGCTGGGTATTAATTCAGCATTAATTGTAAAAAAAGTACCAAATAATTGGTAATTATATTCTTTTGCAAAAAAAATATAAAAAAGAATACCAAGATATGGTATAGGAAGTGTTTTGAATTTTAAAGAATTTATCGCCATGTCGCGCTTAAACTAAGTAAATACCCGCTTATTTACAGGTTTTTATATGACTATGGGGGTTTTACATTTCATTTATTATTTCCGCCGAATCTGGAGAGTTACATGACAAGTGAAGAAATAAAAGATCTCATCCTCGAGATCATTGAAGATATTGATGATGAAGCAGATTTCGAAAATTTAAATCCTGACGAACCTCTGAGAGACCAGCTGGATCTTGACTCCATGGATTTTCTTGATATTGTAATGGAACTAAGGAAGCGTCATCAACTGCAAATTCCCGAGGAAGATTACCCTAATCTTGCCACCCTTAACAGTTGTGCAACCTACCTCGAACCCTTGCTTCGAAACGTTTAATTTAGTGAAATTTCCACTCCTGGTGATTGGTGGCGGCCTCTCTGGTATAGCCGCTGCCATACGAGCAGCACGATTTGTTCCTGATGTTCTTATCCTGGAAAAACATTCTCGCATAGGTGGTCTCAACTCATATTTTTACAGAAATAAAACGCTTTTTGAAACTGGCTTGCATGCCATAACCAACTATGCTCCGCCTGAAGAAAAAACAGCCCCATTAAATCGATTACTCCGCCAGCTAAAACTCAAACGCAAGGATTTTTCTTTCTGCCAGCAGTATCAGAGTGAGGTTACTTTTCTCGACACCCAGTCACTTTTATTTTCCAATGACTTCAGTCTTCTTGAAACACAAATTCATGAAAAATTCCCCGATTGCATTGATAAATTCCAAAGACTGCTCATTTTCCTTGATACTCTAGATCCATTTTTACCTGCTCCATTTCGTTCTGCCAAAACATTGTTGACCGAAGTACTGGGTGACAAACTCCTCACCGAAATGTTGCTTTGCCCGCTCATGTATTATGGATCGAGCCATGAAAATGATATGGATTTGAATCAGTTTGCTATTATGTTTCAGGCAATATACCAGCAGGGCATGTTTCGTCCTCAAACCACAATCAAGGAATTCCTTGACCAACTTATTACCCACTATCTGAGTTTTGGTGGAAAAATCAAAAAAAACAGCAAAGTAATTAAAATTCTACATAAAAACAAAACAGTAGTCGGGGTTGAACTCCATTCCGGTGAAATTATTGAATGTGATAATATTTTGTCAACCATAGGCAACGATGAGACGCAGAGACTCATCTCCAGTGAACCTGTAACATTGCTGCCAAGGCTCGGTTTTACCGAAACTATATTTCGGCTTAAAGCAGATGATAGACTCAAGCTACCTGAGAAAAAAACAATTGTTTTTTTTAATACCTCCGAAAAGTTTTCGTATAAGAAACCTACTGATTATGTTGATTATTCCAGCGGTGTTATTTGTTTTCCAGCAAACTTTAAAGGCATAGAAAAAAAATCACATTTCGAAATAAGAGCCACCCATCTGGCAAATTATGCAAAATGGAAGGCGATCTCTACAGATAAAAAAGCATATGCGGACCAAAAGGTTGTATCATCGTACAAAACTCTCACATGTCTTCAGAATATAGTTGGAAATTTCAGCTCAAACATAGTATATGAAAACACCTTCACCCCGATAACTATAGAAAGATATACTGCTAAAATTGATGGCGCTGTTTATGGTAGTCCCCAAAAAGTTAAAGATGGTGATATCGGTTTCTCCAACCTTTTTCTTGCAGGTACAGATCAGGGGTTCCTCGGCATAATCGGCTCAATGCTAAGCGGAGTATCAATTGTAAACAAGCACGTCCTGCCTAAACTCTAACTATCTGACTTTTAATAAATTCCGACTTCACACTGATTTATGCCAGTTCCATTTTCACAAATTTCAGAAAAATATGACATCGTAGTTATCGGATCCGGTTTAGGCGGTCTTACAGCTGCGAATCGTCTGGCCTACTGTGGCCACAGAGTTCTTCTCCTGGAACATCACCACAGGCTGGGTGGCCTTGCCACATGGTTTAAGAGGAAAGGTCATATTTTTGATATTTCACTGCATGGTTTCCCGTACGGAATGGTTAAGACATGCAAAAAATATTGGAATAAAGCAATAATGGGCTCCATAGTCCAACTGAAAAACATTGTTTTTGATAATCCACAATTTTCTCTGCAGACCACTTTTGACAAGGAAGACTTCACTCATATTCTGGAAACTGTTTTCAAAATTCCTCTTTCAACTATTAACCGGTTTTTCACTCTTGTTTCCGGAATGAATTTTTATGATGACCAGAGTATGACAACCAGAGAACTGTTTGAAGAGTTTTTCCCTGGCCGAACGGATATACACAGATTTTTGATGGAACCGATCACTTACGCTAACGGTTCAACCCTTGACGACCCTGCCATTACCTATGGAATCGTTTTCTCAAATTTCATGAATAGAGGTGTTTTTACTTTCGTGGGAGGAACAGACAAACTGATTGGTATGATGGCTGATGAACTTGAAAAAAATGGTGTAACGATCTGCACAAAGGTCAAAGTTGAAAACATTATTGTAGAGAAAGGAAGAGTCAGGGGAATTGAGGCCCATGGTAAAACCGTTACCACCAGAGCAGTTGTTTCAAATAGTGGGATAACAAATACTATATATAATCTCACTGACAGAGATGCTTTTTCAGATGAATTCCTTGAAAAAGCAGCAAAAATCAGGGTTAACAATTCAAGCTGTCAAGTATATATGGGTATCAGGGACGGGGAAAAAATCGACGATGTAGGTGACCTGCTTTTCACTTCAACTGCTCCTGAGTTCAACTCAACGGAGTTACTTGATAAGGAAACAAAATCAAAAACTTTTTCAATTTATTACCCCAGAACACGACCAGGGTTAAATAGATATACTATTGTTGCATCAATGAACAGTCGTTACGAGGACTGGATAAAACTTGACGATAAAAGCTATCAGGCCGAAAAGGATGCTCTTATTGCCAGAAGTTTGAAAGACCTGAATAGATATCTTCCAGGGGTTGCCCAGAAAATTGACTGGACAGAAGCTGCTACTCCAAGAACTTTTAATCGATACACCCTGCACACAAAAGGTACATCATTCGGTACAAAATTTGAAGGTCTCGATGTTTCCAGGACTATTTTCAAGGAAGTTGCCGGACTTTTCCATGTAGGGTCTGTTGGAATTATTATGTCCGGCTGGCTTGGTGCCATCAATTATGGTGTTATAGTGTCCAATGATGTCGACAGTTATTTACGTTCCTGATATTTACAGACGACCAGGGACTTGTCCGGGAAAACAGGATTTACTTCTTTATCTGCCCGATGAAAAAAAGACCTGCATATTGAGATATTAATGGAAAATTTTAACAAACAAGTCATCATTGTCAGTGGTGCCACCAGGGGTATTGGCAAGGCCATTGCCGAAGCTTTCATTAAGGCAGAAGCATACGTCATAGGTGTATATGCTGAAAATACATTAGCGGCAGAACAGTTTTCAAGGGAAAACGAACAGTTTTCGTCACACTTCAAACTCATTCAATGTGACGTTTCAGATGAAACTGAAGTACAGCAGTTATTTTCAGACATAGAACTGAAGTTTGACCATATCGATGTCCTCATCAATAATGCCGGGGTTCGCCGAGATTCAGTCCTTGCATTAATGACAAACGCCGACTGGAACAAAGTCATTGATATCAATCTGAATGGAACCTTTCTCATGTCTAAACAGGCCGTTCTTTTGATGATGAAAAAAAAATATGGGCGCATTATTAATATAACTTCTCCAGTTTCCCATCTTGGTTTTGTTGGGCAGGCTAATTACGCTGCCTCCAAAGCCGGCCAGATAGGCCTTACAAAGACATTGGCCAAAGAAACAGCTAAAAAGAAAATCACAGTCAATTGTGTGTCTCCAGGATTTATTGCCACTGATTTCATCAAAGATCTCAGCGTGGAACAACTCGCCAGCTACAAAAAAATGGTACCTATGAAACGTTTCGGTACACCTGAGGAGATTGCAGAAAGCGTCCTCTTTCTGGCAAGCCACAGAGCTGCGTACATCACTGGAGCAGTTCTGGAAATCAGTGGTGGTCTATAACAATGTCATCTTTAAAACAGATCACAGAACTAATCCCACATCGTCCCCCTTTCCTGTGGGTCGATGAGATCATTTCCTGCGAGGCGGACTGCATAACAACCGAGAAACTGATCGACGCAGATCTTGAATTATTTAAAGGGCACTACCCTGAAAACCCTATAATGCCGGGAGTTCTCCTCTGTGAAATTATTTTTCAAAGCGGTGCAATTCTTATGGCAAAAATCTCACAACAAGGCAACAGAGAACATGAGACAATACCCGTTCTGACTCGTATCGAAAATGCCAAATTTAGAAGTCCGGTTTTTCCCGGAGACACAGTGCAGGTCAAGGTGACCCTCAAAGAAACGATATCCTCAGTCTCTTTTCTAAAAGGAACTTTGAAGGTCAGGGGGAAAACTGCTGTTCAGGTTACTTTCTCCTGCGCCCTTGTAGCTGCACCGGAAAATTAAGGAGTCACAGAGCGGTTGAACTTTTATTCAAAACAGGTAAAATGCGAATATTGAAGAGAAAATATTTCCAACCATTTTTCTATAATCGCTAATACATAATCAGCAGATCACCGGACGATCTTATAAACTGATTTCAAAAAGGATGGATACGTGCAGCTTTCAATTACTGATATGATTCTTCACGCTGGCCCTGTAGGCCAGCTTGTTATGGTTACACTGCTTATTTTTTCAATAGTCTCGTGGACTATTGTTATTATAAAAGCACGTTTGTTTAAAAAGGTTCGGCTCGACTCTGAAGATTTCCTCGAAACCTTCTGGAGTTCAACCGATCTCAATGAAGCATACAATGCCGCTGAGGAATTCGAATATAGTCCTGAAGCAACTGTATTTATTGTAGGGTTTAGTGAACTGCAGAAAATCAATAAAATAAGAGGTCGAAAAGAAGACAGCCGGCACACCGATTCCCTTGATATGCAACTCGCTACAATGGACAACTTGAAACGTGCTGTAAGAAAAGCGGAATCCCAAAAGTATAACCAGCTTGGCCGCAGCCTTCCTTTTCTGGCTACAACTGGAAGTGCTGCCCCTTTTATAGGCTTATTTGGCACAGTTTGGGGGATCATGGTCTCTTTTCATGATATCGGACAGAGAGGCTCTGCGTCTCTTGCAGTTGTTGCACCAGGTATCTCTGAAGCACTCGTAGCTACAGCCGCTGGTCTTGCAGTCGCCATTCCCGCTGTAATATTTTATAATTTTTACTCTAACAAGCTTGATGAGATAAGCGGTGGGGTCGAAGATTTTACCACAGACTTTCTCAACCTGGTGGAAAGGGATCTGCTGAGCAGAATTTAATAGCCATGGGACCAATCAGAGGAAACGGTAGAAAAAAGCTGGTTTCGGAAATTAACGTGACTCCCCTTGTTGATGTTATGCTGGTGTTGTTGATTATATTTATGATTACAGCTCCAATGATGACTCAGGGACTCAATGTTGACCTCCCTGAAACTACATCAAAATCACTGAGACAAGAGGAAAAACCCCTAGTAGTTACTATCGACAAACAGGGAGAAATAAGTATTAACAATGTTCCTCAAGTTCGTGCATTGATGGTCCAGGAGTTAGAAAAAAACTATGCAGTCAATAAAGATCAGCCTATCTTTTTAAGAGCGGACAAAAATGTGGCTTATGGTATTGTTGTAGAAGTAATGACAGATATTAAGACTGTTGGATTTGACAAAATAGGTATGATTACCAAACCTCCTGAAAAAAAATAGTAGAATAAACTGTGTCAAAGGAATTTCAGATCACGTTCATGCCCGAAAACGAATGGAAAATACCATTTAATGTTGCTATTGGTTTTCATATTTTATTTTTTCTTGGGGTGTTATATCTGCCTGGATTATTTAGTGCAAAGCCTAAATTTGCAGACATCTATACTGTCAGCCTTATTTCTATCCCCGAACCCGTCATCCAGCCTGAGGCTGCTCAGGAGGAGGCTATAGTACAACCCATAAAAGCACCTCCTGTTTTGACAAAAAAAATTGCGCCAATTGCGGAGCGTATTGAAAAATCCACACCTGTTCCTCAAAAAGCTATTTCTATCAAACCGCTGAAAAGGAAAAAAATTAAGAAAATTAAAGACAACAACAACAAATCGCACACAAAGGAGCTGGAACGGAAAAGAAGGCAAAAGCTGGTAGAAGCTTTACGAGCAGAAGAATTAGCTGATGAAAATGCACGTATTGCACAAAAAGAACTGGAACGGGAGCGCAGCCTCATAAAAACTACAAAAACTGTGGCCTCACCCTCTACTAAGAAAAAAACGATAGCCGGAAAACGATTAGGCGGTAGTACTAATCTTATTGAAGGCCAGTACCATGCAGCTATCTTTGGAAGATTACACCAGTTCTGGTCTCTACCTGAATATATGAAAAAGAAGCCGGATTTGACCGCAGTCGTGGTGATAACTATTTTAAAAAACGGTCAAATAGCCAATATGTTTTTTGAAAGCAGATCCGGAAACAGAGTCTTTGATCAATTTGTAACAAAAACAATTGAAGCAGCAAGTCCACTGCCTCCGATTCCTGCGGCGATGAAAAAGCAGAGATATGAAATTGGATTGCGGTTTAAACCAGGGAGTATCCACTGAGCCTGCCCGGGGAGATTGGATGAAAAGGTAATTTTCCAAGGTCTTGTAATCCTGTCTCGTTGAGGTATTGCCAGGCAACATCGTAAATCGGAAGTTGCTGCAACAATACAAATTATTAAAAATTACATTCACAGACAAAAGATGAAAAACACTCTATATTCAATTTTATTTTTCCTGGTGGGTATGCTCACTGCTCAACCGGTAAATGCAGCCAGTAGTCCTCGTGTATACCTGGATATTACTGCTCCTGAAACCCGTAAGATAGAAATGGCTGTACCCTGGTTCACCAATAAAGATACCACGGGGAAAAGACATCACCTGGACAGCGAGCTCGCCGATATCCTGGCTAAAGCATTAAAGTTTCATGGAATAATTTCTATTCTTTCAACAAAACGATATGGCGGCAGTCACACAACAGAATGGAAAAAACATTCTGTTGATTACGTGGTACTTGGTCAATACAGCAAGGCTTCCGGTTCTTTAAAATTTGAATTACGTTTACTTGATGTAGCCAGCAACGAAATTATTATGGGAAAATCATTCTCCGGCTCAATGCAGCAGAAAGAACAGATGCTCTATAAATACTGTGATCATGTGATTAAAACGCTGACTGGTACGGAAGGGATAGCGGATACTAAAATTGCCTTTGTTTCAACAAAAAAGAATACTAAAGAAGTATTTATAGCAGATATTCTCGGGAAAGACATACGACAGATAACCCGGCATAAAAACCTTACAGTGTCTCCTCGTTTTAAACCAGGAGGGATTTTTCTTACATACACTTCTTATCATACCGGCAACCAGAGTCTTTATATTACGGATCTACGGCAGTCAAAAACAACTCGTGCTTTATCCCGTCGAAGAGGCCTTAACCTTGGGCCTGCCTGGTCGGCAGACGGCAAACGTATGATTCTTACACTTTCAACAAGTGGTAATCCTGACTTATTCTTATTGGACAGTAAGGGCAATATAATAGAGCAACTGACGCGCAATGCCGGCATTAATGTATCTCCAACCTGGTCACCCGACAGTAACCATGTCGTTTTTGTCTCTGACAGAAGTGGTAAGCCACAATTATACTACATGAATATGAAGACCAGGAACGTTAAACGGCTCACTTTTGAAGGATTAGAAAATGCTGAACCGAGATGGTCTCCAACGGAAAACCTTATTGTTTACTCCAGCTTACGAAACGGTGTTTATCAGATTTTTACACTCAATCCTCTCATTGACAATGAACCAACCCAAATATCCAAAGATCTCAGTCATCATGAATCGCCAGTCTGGTCACCGGATGGAAACCAGATATTATTTGCAAAACGGGATGGCAAAAGACATCAATTGTACGCTATAATGAAGAATGGATCGTACCAGAGAAATGTCCTCAATCTGCCCGGTAGCCAAACATATCCTCAGTGGTCCAGATAGTATGGACATTTTAACAAAAAATTGATCCACAGCGGTTGTGGATTTTTTTTATGTTTTCCCTTAACTACTGAGG
>JAOZLO010000592.1 GCA_029934775.1 Desulfocapsaceae bacterium | reverse complement strand
TAGCTCAACTGGATAGAGCAACGCCCTTCTAAGGCGTAGGTTGAAGGTTCGAATCCTTCTGGGGGTAAACTTAATTTATTATATTAAACATTATATGGCATTTGTAGCAAAAAAAACATGAAATCAACAGAGACCACAATGAGCTAGACCTCAGTGAACAACTAGACCACAATGAGCTAGGCCTCAGTGAACAACAAGACCACAATGAGCTAGACCTCAGTGAACAATAAGACCACAATGAACAACAAGACCGCAATGAGCTAGACCACAACAGAGATGAGGGTTTGATCGTTTAGATTCATCTTCTCGACAGTGTTAAGGAAACCCTGCAGTTCAACAATGTTCATATGCGGGATACGTAAAAGCTGGCTGCGGATTGTTGAACCACTGTTTTTATTATTCCACAGGAGGTCATCTACGGGATATACCTCAGACATTCCCGGGACTACAATTCTGCAGGCAGGCATACCGCAATGGTTGTAATCAGCAGTATAAATCTGGTAACCGCAATGTATGATAAGATCACGCAGGAGCACGTATTCTTCTTGGCTTGTACCGGAAAAATTCCATGGAGAAAATGGGTGATCAGGTTGAGTTTTGAACATATCCCAGGAGAGCAGGCCATCGGAATCGATAAAATGACTTTCAAGATTAAAACTGTCTGACACAAGTGAAATTTCATGAACCGGAGGATGGAAGGAATCAAATTGTTCCAATTGTCGCCCCTGGAGCAGTTCCGTCAATGTTCGTTCAATTGCTGTTTCAAAACGGAAATTTGCTCCAAAAGCTGCATAGGCACCTCCGGTTGGTCGATGAGCCAGAAGTATGCAGATTACAGGAAATTTTCCGCCAAGTGAGCAATCTTTAATCTGGATCGTAATGTTATGTTTTTTGAATTCATCCAGGATGGAATTGATTTTCGGAAAATTCTTCACAAAAGATATCGGGACATCCGGCAGGGCTACACCATTTGCGATGACATGATTTTTAACATATCTCTCAATTATCTCAGAAAGCGCCTGGGAATAACACTCTGTTCTACTGTTACCTGCCGCCATTCCGTTGCTCACATAGAGATTGTTGAGAATATTGACCGGAAAGTAGACGGTTTTTTTTGAATTGAGATGTTTAAAAGGAAGGCAACAGATCCCTCTGTTTCTATCCTGGCTATTATGGTCACGCAGGTGATCAAAGCGTAAATACTGCTCAGGGTCATAAAACCTGCGTAAATGGCTGGTCAGAAGTTCAATGCCATCAGGGGAGTGCTGAGGAATGCAGTTTTGGACCTTAACAGGAAACCACTTTTCATCAGGGTAAAAAAGAAAGGGGCTTTTAATTTCAGCATCTTCTTCTAAAAAAAAATCTGAAAAGAAAAAATTAGTGGAGAGTCTCTCCAGATATTCTCCAAGTCCACTTGCAAGGGATGCCTGCTGTGAAGTCCCTTTGCCATTGGTGTAAAGGTGTTCACATTCTTTTGAGCGAATATGAACTGACCAGCAGTCTGGCGCTGGATTTATCCAGCTTACCGGCTCGGCGGAGAAACCAATTGTGTTAAGTAAGTTGGTCGCCAAATTGATTGTATCTTCAAGAGGGGCGTCTTTTCCTGGAAGAAGCATTTTTGGAGCCATGTTTTTGTACCGGTTGTTAAAATATAATTTTTTTAAGCTAAAGTTTCCAGTGTTCAGTTGTCAGTTATCAGTAAAGACGCGTAGGGGTAGAATAATTAATATCGGTTTTGCTCCTAAAATAGCAAATACAATGAAAATACCATTGCCCGCGCAGTTTTTTTTACTAATCGATTTAATATTATTTATTAGTAAAATCAATCTATTATACCTTGTAGTATGGGTTTCTGTGCTGTCAACTGAAAACTGATAACTGGAAACTTCAATTTTTAAGTAGAGAGTGAGGAAATTTCTATCAGAATAGCATCCATTGAGCAATAAGAAACCTGTGGTTTTGGGTCTTGGAATTGAGTATATTAATTACTTGTGCCGAAAAAAATATGCGCTATCCCCGGTGTTATTGTTGTCCGGACCGTTTTGTCGGCATTGACTGAAAAAGTAGCTGAATTGATTTGTATTGAATTATTCCGTGAGGGTATTATCAAAATGGGAAAATGTAAAAATCATCCCGAAGTGGAAACATCTTACTACTGCTCAAAACATCAGCATTATCTCTGTGAAGAGTGTTTGAAATGTGCTGATCCTGAAATATATTGTAAATTTCGATCCTCCTGTGTCATTCATTTTCTGGAAAAAGAGAAGAGAATTGAAGAGAAAAACGGGGTGCTTTGACCGCACTGCCAGCCGTATCAAATTAAGTGATACATCCACAAAATAAAAAGAATGTTTAATTGGCAGTTAAATGGAGTATTTATACGTGGTGCTACTGAATTAAAAAACTGTAAGTTAGAGCGCCTGTGGTTTGTCTGTTGCTGGAGTTCTTCGAGGCTGTCGTTTTGGAGCTGTTCCAGTTGAGGCATCGCTGTCATTGAATCAC
>JAOZLO010000591.1 GCA_029934775.1 Desulfocapsaceae bacterium | reverse complement strand
GGGGTGCATATCTTAAAAGGCAGTGACAGTACATCCTTTGATATGCTTGCTAATGCTCATTCCAACAGCCTTGTCATCCTGGCCAGCACCACCCGACATCCCAATGAACTGATTAAGTTAAGCAAGATGGTCCGTAGATCCAGTCATACCCTGTTAACCATAACCGACAGCAATAGTTGCCCGGTGATTCAATTTGCCGATTTATCACTGGTTGTTCCATCCCTGTCTATCCCGTTTATCGGAAATGTATCAGGCATGCTTGCAGTTATTCAGTACATTGTCCAGGAACTGGTCAGTCGAAAAGGGGAAGAAATGGCAGATTACCAGAAGCAACTTGAACAGGTTTATCTTGAAAACGATATTCTGTTTAATCTTGATCCCAAATAACTCACAAAAGAGAGAAAAACATGCTACAAACCCAGGACGAACTGCTCAATATATTAACCCAGATCGATATTGGATATACAAATCATGAACATCCGGCTGTCTATACGGTTGAAGAGGCAAACCTGCACCATGAAGGTATAGACGGCGTTCACTCCAAAAATTTATTCTTCAAAGATAAAAAGAAAAACCTGTTTCTAGTGGTAACTCTTTCTGACAAACCCATTAGAATTAAAGAAGTGGCCCAGAAGATTGGTGCAAAAAATATGTCTTTTGCCAAACCGGATCTTCTAGCCGAAGTCTTGGGCTCCATTCCCGGTGCAGTGACACCCTTTGCTGTTATCAATGCCGGGGATCATGATGTCAAAGTTGTCCTGGATGAAGAAATGATGGAAAACGAACTTCTCAACTTCCATCCCCTGGTAAACACGGCTACAACTACCATATCTTCAAAAGACCTGATAAAATTCATGGAGTACTGCAAGCAGGATTTTTTAGTACTCCGATTATAGCAATCATTAGCCAGCCGGATTCTTCTTTTCCCAGCTGGATTAATGGTTATTTTTCGCTTTTAACGACCTCATCCCCCGTAGAGATTGGGAAGAAACATACAGAACTCGGGGACGAAGGTAACAAAGAGAACCATGGGCGCATGTCCAAAAATCAAAAACTTCATTGTCGGGGCAAAATATTTTTCCAGAGGCAGTTTGGAAACGCCGCCAGCCATATAGAGAAGCGGAGCACAGGGTGGAGAAATATTTCCCAACCCTAGATTGGTGCCGACGATGGCAGCAAAATGAATCGGATCTACTCCTATTTTCTGGATTACCGGCATAAGAATAATAGCCGCCAGCACCCCCCCTGACACATCGTCAATTATCATTCCCATAAAGAGAAGGAGCACATTTATTATGAGGAGCAGAACAATTCTGTTGTCGGACAGAGATAACAGCATATCTGCAAATTGATTAGGAATTTGCGCCAATATCATGCCGCGACTCATGATGAACAGGAAAAATAGGAGCACCACCACCGATCCAGTAAGGGTGGCTGCATCCAAGGTAGCATCAAACAAGTTGCGAAAAGTTAATCCCCTGTAGATAAGGAAACCGACAAAAAGAGTATAAACAAATGCAACAGCTCCTGCCTCTGTTGGAGTGCAGATACCACTATAAATCCCACCTAGAATGATCACGGGCATGACCAGAGCAAAAAAACCCTCTTTTCCCGTTCGAACCACTTCCCTAGCTGCATTGGTATAGGATAGTTGAGGAGCCACGATAATCGTCGTGTTCTTTCTTAAAAAGATGTAGTTGAGAACACAATACACTATTGCGAGCAACAGGCCTGGACCCATTGTGGCCAGAAATACCTCAGCCACAGACTGGCGGGTGGCGATGGCAAAAACGATCATTGGAATACTGGGTGGAATCATCAGTGCTAGCACTGATGAGACCGCCACCAGTGCCGTTGCATGCCCTTCCGGGTAACCCTCTCTGACCATACGGGGAATCATAATTTTACCGATAGCAGCAATTGCAGCAGCTGCGCTACCGGAAATAGCTCCGAATAGTGCGCAGCTTAACACTGTAACGGCACCTAGCCCTCCTTTCCTGCGCCCAACAAAAGAATTGACAAAATCCAATATACGTTCAGATAATCCTCCGGTCCCCATCAAGGTACCCGACAGGACAAACAGTGGAATAGCTAACAAAGAAAAAGCTGAAACCTGGGAATAGCCATAAGCCGCATGAAAAGAAATATCAGTACCACTCAACCCACCATAAAGCAGCGCTCCGAGACCAAAGGCAAAACCTATCGGCACTTCAACCAGGATCAGGACGATAACGACAGTAATCATAATTATAAAAGCACTCATAAGGCATCTCTTCTATATTTTACGATAGCAGTTATTTGCTGAATTTCGGATATAAACTGGAGAATAAGATAAAAACCTGTAAGAACGAAACCGACTACCATACTGAAATCCCAGATAGCCTTTGAAAAACCCATATATGGACTGACGCGACCGATGCTCAGGTTAAAGAAAGCATATTTCTGTGCATAATAGGTGAAAACACAGATAGAAAACAGGCACAAAAGTGTCCCCGCTATCCGC
>JAOZLO010000590.1 GCA_029934775.1 Desulfocapsaceae bacterium | reverse complement strand
ACACCCCACAAGGGGGTATAAGTACCATGGTAGTAGATCGAACCACATAGTTTAAAAATATATCCCTCAATTTCTTGTTTTTTATGAAAGAAATTTAGCAGTAAGGTACTAAACTATACTGTTTATAACAAAAAACAAGTGCACGTACCTGGGGTGAATACTACACTGACACTAAAGTAAAACATAAAATCATAATGTCGAGATAAGAATCGACTATTTTACCTCATCGTCACGATCGTGTAAAGTGCTGGACCGGGTGGACACCTGGATCATTGTCTGCAACTTCCTGAATTCCTTTGACGAGAGCAGCAGCACCACTCACAGTTGTACTATAGGGGATATGGAAATCAATTACTGCCCTGCGAATTGTATAGGAATCTTCTGTAGTTCTTTTTCCAAGGGAAGTATTGATGATCCATGAGATTTCTCCATCCTGAATTTTGTCCAGGATGTGTGGTCTGCCCTGGGAAATTTTGTTGACATGGTCACATTTTACACCTGCTTTTTGTAGAACAGCAGCTGTGCCATCGGTTGCAAGGACAGTAAAACCCATGTCTACAAGAGTTTCAGCAACCGGAGTAATACTCTTCTTGTCTCCATCGCGGACACTGATAAACACATTGCCCGATCGGGGCAGGGAAGAACCGGCCGCTATTTGTGCTTTTGCAATTGCCAACCCTAAATTATTGTCAATTCCCATTACCTCTCCGGTAGATTTCATTTCCGGGCCAAGCAGGGTATCGACATTTGCAAACCTGTCAAAGGGGAAAACAGCTTCCTTCACCGCCCAGTGCTGGATTTCAACCTCCTCAGTCAGGCCGAGTTCTTTGAGAGTGGCACCCATCATGACCTTCGTAGCCATTTTGGCAAGAGGAACACCCGTTGCCTTACTCACAAAGGGAATAGTTCTTGAGGCTCGTGGATTGACTTCAAGAATGAAGAGTTGGTCATCTTTCACCGCAAACTGTACATTCATCAGACCGATGACACCAAGCTCGACTGCCATGGACCTGCTTGCCGTTTTAATTTCTTCTATAAGTCTTCTGGACAGAGTATGGGGTGGCAAAATGCAGGCGGAATCTCCTGAGTGGATGCCTGCCTCTTCCACATGCTCCATTATACCGCCAATAATTGTCTCTTTGCCATCACAGATGACATCAACATCAACCTCAATGGCATCTTTTAAAAATTTGTCAATAAGTACCGGGTGTTCGAGGTGCTTATCCCCGGCCCCTATTGCAGTCATGAAATCTTTAATGCCATCTCTGTTATAAACAATGCGCATATCACGCCCTCCCAGTACATAGGAAGGCCGAACCACGACCGGATAGCCTATTTTTGCAGCTGCGGTGAATGCTTCGTCAAGGGTGTGTACGGTGTCGTTGTCGGGTTGGCGGAGATCGAGTTTATGCAGAAATTGTTTGAACCGTTTTCGATCCTCTGCCCTGTCGATTGCGTCAGGTTGAGTGCCGATAATTGTTACCCCGGCATTTTCCAGAGGAACGGAGAGGTTAAGCGGGGTTTGCCCGCCAAATTGGACGATGACGCCATCAGCCTTCTCCTGGTCTATGATGTTCAGCACGTCCTCTCTGGTGAGTGGTTCGAAATAGAGTTTGTCCGAGGTGTCGTAATCAGTTGAAACAGTTTCCGGATTGGAGTTGATCATGATCGATTCGACTCCGATCTCTTTTAATGCAAAAGCGGCATGGACGCAACAGTAGTCAAATTCGATTCCCTGGCCAATGCGGTTGGGGCCGCCACCCAGGATGACAACTTTTTTTCTGTCTGTATGGACCGCCTCATTTTCCTGTTCGTAGGTTGAGTAGTAGTAGGGGGTGTGGGATTCGAATTCGGCAGCGCAGGTATCGACAAGTTTGTAGACTGGAGTGACTCCAAGATTTTTTCGAAGTTCACGGATATCCTCTTCGGAAGTTCCTGAGAGGAAAGCTATCTGGAAATCGGAGAATCCCTGTGCTTTACATGATCTGAGGAAATCAGCATCAAACTCCTGAAAGCTTTTTTTACTGATTTTTCTTTCTGTTTCAACTATCTGTTTGAAATTGTAGAGAAACCATGGATCGATACTGGTGAGAGTATAAAGCTCTTTAAGGGGCATATCACGTTTAAGTGCCTCGTAGATCTCTGCAAAACGCTTGGAGCTTGGTTGCCGCAACCCCTGTTCAAGATCTTCTCCGTCCATTTCGCTCAATATCTGTTTGCCATCACCACCAAAGCCAAACCTGCCTGTTTCAAGGGACCGCATACCCTTTTGAAAGGCCTCTTTAAAGGTTCTTCCTATAGCCATGGTTTCGCCCACGGATTTCATGGCGGTGGTCAGAGTGTCATCTGCTTCAGGGAATTTTTCAAAAGTCCAGCGTGGAATTTTAACGACACAATAGTCAATAGTCGGTTCAAAAGCGGCGTAGGTCTTTTGGGTGATGTCGTTTTGTAACTCATCCAAGGTATAACCGACAGCCAGTTTTGCAGCGATTTTGGCTATTGG
>JAOZLO010000105.1:6952-8358 GCA_029934775.1 Desulfocapsaceae bacterium | reverse complement strand
AATCACTGGATATTGAGTTTTTTGTAAATTTCAGGAAGCTTCTTGCGGGTATTTTCCTTTACCTCCTCATAAAGGTTCCTACCATAACTGTCCATGGCTACTGTCAGTGGGCCAAAATCCTTAACACGAAATTTATAGAGAGCTTCTGGATGGAGGTGTTCCCAGAACACCTCCTCAACCTCTTCAACCTGCTGGGTCTCAAGAGCTGCAGATCCGCCTACTATTGCAAGGTAAACTGCGGCATGCTCCTGCATAGCCTTTAGGCTTCCCTCATAAAGACCGCCTTTGCCTATGATCGCCTTGACACCATATTGGCCGATAAGGCCTGGGGTAAATCTGTCCATGCGGGTACTGGTGGTGGTTCCAATACAGATCTTCTCCCACTTGTCACCGACCTTTTTCAGGCTCGGGGCAGTATGGATACAAGGCATACCCTCCAGACTAATCGGTGGTTCATGGTTCTGGTCAAACATATAAATTTGAGTCAAATCCCGAATACCGAATAAAGTACCATCAAAGTATACGATATCGCCTGCTTTAAGTTCTCTAATCACTTCGTCGGTAAACGGAGTTTGAAGGTGGTGAGTTGCCATTCTTATTTCCTCCTAGTTTTAGTATCCGTATTCTACCCGACCGTCTGGGTAGATTTTTGCTCTTGACCGACGTGCAGGCCAACACTGAGTATTGATTGCTATCGGATTCTGGGTAATGTGGGTGTAGGCGGTTTCAATGTGAACACCAAGGGTAGTTATCTTTCCGCCAAGGCCCATGGGACCACGGTCCATTGAGTTAATTGCTTCCTCTAATTCCTCTTCCATTGCTGCAATCTGAGGATCATGGTGACGCTGCCCAACAGGACGAACTATGGCTTCTTTAGCAAGTTTCATTACCAGGTCGGCAGTACCGCCGATTCCTACACCTATAATCCCCGGAGGACAGGGATTGGCCCCTGTTTCGAAAACGGTGTCGATAACAAATTTTTTCAGTGCTGAAATACCGTGTGCCGGATAGAACATATGCATCTTGCTCATATTCTCTGATCCTGATCCTTTAGGAATCATGAGGATATCAAGGCAATCTGAATCGCCCACGAAGTCATAATGAACGACTGGCAACCCCTCACCTACGGAAGTCTGTGGATTAACACGAGTAAGTGGATGAGTAGAGCTACCGCGGAACGGAAATTCCTGGGTGGCCCGCTTAGCGCCAATTCTAAGCCTCTCCTTAATTTTAAAACCATTCCATGGAAATTTGGACCCAATTTTCACAATGTAAATAGGCAACCCGGTATCCTGGCAGATAAGCGTCTTATTCTCATCTGCAATCTTGATGGTTTTAAAAATCGCATTGAAGACTTCTCTTGCTGTCGGATTTGTTTCGCGTTCATAAGCTTTTTCCAGAGCTAT
>JAOZLO010000105.1:0-6852 GCA_029934775.1 Desulfocapsaceae bacterium | reverse complement strand
CTGTTAGCTATCTCCTCCATCACATCAGTTTTCTGAATAAAACGCCCTTCAATGTCCCTGAAATCAAGAGCTAGCGTGAAATCAGCCAAAGCGTTGAGTTTTTTCTCTTCCATAGGGTATTTTGGCATGATTGAAAACCAGCTTTCAGCCTGCGGATCCTTTACAAAATTTGCCAGATACTCCTTCTTCCTGCCTTTGGCATTAACCCTTGAAAGATCCGGGCCAACACGCCGACCACTTTCACCTGCGATCTGGTGGCAGTAAGCACAATCCTTCTCCACATAAAGCTGAAGACCGAGGTTTTCCGTTGCGGTAAGTTCCCTGTCCGGCACCATTATTTTTTCACCATATTCACGTGCCCCGGAGAACCCCGTTATGGTGAGGTAGACGATAACAACAGCGCTTGTAACACCAACCGCAGTTGCAAGAGGGCGATTGGCCGAACCAACATGTATTGATTTCTCGATCCAGGGAAGACCGAGCAAAACGACCACACAGAGAGTCGGAACACCAAGACTGCCGATTACTTCAGTTGAGCCGGAAAAATAGGTCAAGAGCTGGAAAATCCACATGAAATACCACTCAGGGCGTGGCAAGTAGGTCTCATCAACTGTGCCCACGATGTCTTCCTTAGGGATATCCCCAAATATTGACAAAGCTATGATAACAAGGAAAACAAACAGGAATACGAGTGAACTCCTTCCACAATGTTCAGGAAAGAATCTATAAAGTTTGCCTGTATGGAGAGCCGAAGAGTCAATAGCCTCATCTTCCTTTTTAGCCTTATGTTCGCTAACGCCATGCAGTCTGACAAGGTAGATATGTCCGACAATAAGAATCAGCATACAGGCAGGAAGAAGCAGCATATGAATGGCATAGAACCTGGTGATGGTGAAACCAGACACGCTACCACCGAGAATAAGATTTGTAATTCCATCACCAATTAGCGGAATATCTCCAGGAATAGCTGCTGCTACAATAGTCGCCCAATAAGCTTTTTGATCCCACGGTAGAAGATACCCGGTAAAACCGAGCCCGAGAGTGGCAAAGAGCAGTAGTACACCAACAAACCAGGTCAATTCACGAGGTGCTTTAAACGCCCCGGAAAAGAACACAGCGAACAAGTGCAAGAAGACCACCAGCACCATAGCACCTGCACCCCAATGATGTATACCGCGCAGGATATCGCCCATTGCCACATCGTTCATGATGTATTCAATAGATTGATAGGCCAAATCCGGAGACGGACTGTAATACATAGCCAGGAACATGCCAGTAACACCAAGCAGAACAAAAAGAGACACGCATAAACTTCCAAGAGTTGCAGACCAGCCGGTATTCGGGGGTAATTTTTTATACAGAAAGGGTTTTAAATGTACTTCCCAACCAATACGCTGCAGAATTATTTCTTTTAAATTAGACATTTTTACACCATTGCTATGAGGAGGTTTCCATTCTCAACCCTGTATTCCAGTTCATCGAGCGATCGCGGTGGAGGACCTGCTTTTACGGACCCATCCAGTTCAAATGAGCCTCCATGACAGGCACACAGAAACAGACTCCGAGGCTTATCCCATCTCACTTGACAACCCAAATGTGTACAACGACTGTCATACACAACGAGTTTGTCAGAATCGGACTTACGCCAGACCAGAACTGGTTTGACCCTGTCCTGCTCATAAAAACCAATTTGTTCCTTATAATTTAAGGCGATAGTGGTAACATTATCTTTGGGCAGATCTTCCAGCTTGCCTGCTGAAACCCACTGGGCTTTCTGTTTTTTCATGGAAGGGCCAACAAAGGAAGTAGCCAAAACTCCTCCCACCGCCAATGTTGAAAAAGCTCCAATTCCCAGGGTCATCTTGGTGAGAAAATTCCGGCGGCCACTATCCGTTTCTTCGTTACCGCAGCCTTTGCAGCCTTCACTTACAGCCTGACCATCTTCAGAAGCTTCCGTCTTACCTTTGAACGGATCCTTCATGGCCATCCGCTGGATGTATTTGATCGATTTGGTACTGCTAATCTCTTTGGGACAAACTTCAGTACAGTTGAACTCTGTACGGCAGTTGTAGCAGGACTGCATGACACGATCCAAACGCTGGTCATACAGGGCATCCCGGCTGTCCATAAGTAAGGTGAATGCACGATTAAGTGGTGCCGGTCCAGCATACCCATCGTGGTAATTCACCATGGTACAACTTGAAACACAACAACCGCATGCAATACATTCAGTGGCCAGACCTATTGCAGTACGCTCAACAGAATCCGGTCTGATGACGTATGGTTCTTCTCTATCTTCCTTCGGTTCGAAAAAAGGCAGGCAGTCTTCATACTTCTCGAAGAAAGGCCCCATATCAACAACGAGATCCTTCACCACTGGGAAATGATTTAGCGGCCTGATGGTGATTTTCTCTTTTCCAGGAAAATCTGAAACATTGGTCTTACAGGCCAGTCCTTCACGACCATTAATCACCATACCACACGAACCACACATATTTACTCGGCAGGCATAACGGAACGCCAGGGTGGAATCCTGCTCTCTCTGGATACGTATCAGAACATCCAGAATTGTGGTATTAGTTTCATCTTCTATATATAAATCGTATTTATCAAAATGTCCGTCTCCACCCTCGGTCGGATCATATCGATATATACTGATTTTGCGGGTATTCCCTTGTCCAGCTGACATGAGATGTCTCCTTTACTTATAACTTTATTCGTAACTGCTCACAGGGCACCGCATCTTTCCGCGGTCACGCCGGCTTACGTATGATTTATACGCGGTACCGGCTTGCCTGCAAAAATCTACGGCACCCTGTAAACAGTTACAAGTACGGAGGTTAGCGAAGTTCGGATACTTCCCCCATGAGTAGTTACCTTTATTCTTTGTGTTATTAGATCGCAGCCCATACCAGTGAGAATACCAACAGTCCAAGGCCGGTAAGCCCCCAGATCAAGGCCTTTTGGTATTTGATGTTGACCAGGTTGAAATCCAGTAAAATCACGCGAAGACCAAGGGTTGCATGAAATGTTACGGCCAGCAACAGTAAGAACTGAAGCCAGGGCTTATAGGTAAGAGTAAGATGCAAGGGAAGGAGAAAAACAATTGCGATAGCGGTTATACGCTGCCACATCCAGGCCCACATTCCGACAAACATGTTTTTATGTCTGTTAGGATCGTGCTCTCCCCACTGCAGCGGTTTCCGGTAGTTGATGGTGTTTTTTTGTTCCATGCTATGTCCCTCAGTTCTATTTTAATGGTTATTTATACATTCAGTTTATTTCTTATGTGCCCTGCACTCTTCAGCCGATTTGTATTTGAAGTCGACTGGTTTGGTATGCAGTTCCAGCAGACCGTTGTCCCCTCGTATCACGAAATTGTTAAAAAGCCCGTTATCGTCATCCTGTTTAGGGAAATCGCTACGATAGTGTGAGGCCCGAGATTCGTTGCGGTTTAAGGCGGTGGATACAACTAAGTCAGAAACATCGAGCATATTCATAAAATCGATATAGGTGTTCCACACCATGTTATACGGTTTTTTCCCCGTGACATTGATCTTGACACCCTCGGCGCGAATGGCTGCAATCTCGCTGACGGCTTTCTCCATATCCTTACCGTTTCGGACGACCCCTACATTAGTCCAGTTGCAATCCTGCAGTTGTTTACGCAGCTTAAACACATCCCCGGCTTTCGGCCGATCTAACGGCTCCTTATATTTTTTAATCAATTCGTCAATCATGCCTGTTTTTGTTTCTGATGGTGTGCTGGTGTCACTCGCCATAAATTTTGCTAAGGATTTACCTGCCTGTCGGCCATAAACTACAGACTCACAGATACCGTTTCCGCCTAGCCGGTTACCACCATGAACACCACCAACATCCTCACCGGCAACAAATAAACGATCCAGGGAAGCGTGACAATCAATGTCAATGTGTGCCCCACCCATTACAAAGTGGGCCGTCGGAGATATGGGCACACGTTCGCGGGCAAGATCATAGCCAAACTGGGCACAACGGGCTGCCATACCCGGGAAGTTTGTGAGTACAAAATCAGCGCCCATATGGGCGGCATCGATCTGAACTCCACCTTCCTTACATTCGCGACCTGCCAGCATTTCAAGGAACGCCGATCGGCTGACAACATCGCGGGTTGCTCTTTCCTCTGCGGCATCATACTTGAGCATGTACCTCTCATTATCTCCATTGTAGAGATGAGCCCCGGCACCACGCAACCCTTCCTCAAGAAGGGAACCGGCAACAACACTTCCTGGAATAATCAACCCGGTAGGGTGAAACTGAATCATCTCCATATCACGCAAGAGTACGCCAGCCCTATAGAGCATTCCGAGACCATCAACTGATTTTTCCGGACCTGGGGCATGGAATGAATACTGGGTGGGACCGCCGCCCGTGGCAACAAGTGTCGCTGATGCTTCGGCAGCGATAAACTCTCCTCGCTTGATGTCAAGCAACAGAGCTCCAGTAACCTCCTTACCGGATGCATCAGTCAGCAAATCAACCGCTCGACATTCTTCCAACACCCTAATATCTCTTTTCATAACCTGCTCTGTGGTACGGCTGATCATCTCAATACCGGTAAGATCTCCCTTATGCACTGTGCGGTCAAAGGATTGTCCAGCAAACGGTTTTTGATGGATGGTTCCATCCGGGTTACGATCAAAGAAGCAACCAAACCGGGTCTCCATCTCTTTGATCGTCGGGGTCGCCTGTTCGACGAGTGTTCTAGCTAGATCCTGGTCATTGACATACTGGCCACCTTTGAGAGTATCCATGAGATGTTTATCATGGGAATCGGCATCGTTGAGCACGACATTCAATCCACCCTGTACCATACGACTGCAACCACCTTTACCTTTCAAAGCTTTGGTTACGATAGTGATTTTCAAATCTGGGTTGGCGTCGTAGGCATACAATGCCGCCAGCTGACCAGCCGCGCCCATACCGATAATTAAGATATCTGTCCTGAATTTTTCCTGAGTCATAATTCCACCCTGTTTATTGAATTGTTTCTTACTTACAGACAGCAACATCTATGCCACAAAGGATATTAAACGTATCTACCTATTATCACGTATAATATTTTCATTTACTATTTAATCAAACAATCCTCCAAGCCCAAATATGGTACTCCACGAGATTACAAGACCAATTTTAGGCTTGTCTCTTCCGGCTTTTGTGGTACTTTTTAGGACTTGATGCAAAAATCAGATACGCTGTAAATGGTCAAGGTCACAAAAACATACTTTAGCAACTTGCCGGAGGGCATCATGGGTTGGAACTTAAGTACTCGATATAAAATCCTTTTGGATATTAACAATGCAGTAATCACTAACGTTTCTCCCAACGATTTCTTTAAAGCTCTTTCTACAGAACTGAAAAACCATTTTGACTACGACAGATTGAGTATATTCATCTATGATAAGGAAACTCAATCACTTTCCCATTTCACATTGGCCGACGGTATTCAGCCTGAGGGGTTTGAAAAAAATGTCCGCCCACTTGACAGTAGTTCAGTGGCTCGCATGGTGATCCAGGCAGAACAACCGATAATTATAAAAGACCTGTCAAAATATAAGGACCAGGATTCGATTATTGCGATGATCAATGCCAACCTGACTTCGACCATGGCCTTCCCGTTAATTGTGAGAAACCAGATTTTGGGCACCATGCATATGTCGTTCAAAAAAAAGCCGGGTGAATTTAAAGAATTGAGCGAGATCTTAACCGACGTTGCAAACCAGGTCGCCATTGCCGTTGGCAACATGGTCACCTTCTCCCAACTAATTGAGGAAAAACAGAATCTTGAGCGAGATAAGCGGTACCTTCTGACCACCTCAAATGACTACAATCCGAACAGTTTTCTTTACACTTCCCCGGCAATGATAGACTTGATGAAACTCGCTCAGAGCGTGGCTGAAATTGATGCGCCGCTCCTCCTCACAGGGGAAACAGGTACGGGAAAAGACTATATCGCCCGCTTCATACACTCAATAAGCCCCAGAAAGAACAATCTCTTTGTCAAAGTTAACTGCCCAGCCCTCTCGGCTTCCCTTTTTGAAAGTGAGCTTTTCGGCCACGTCAAAGGCGCTTTCACTGGCGCAGACACTAACAGAACTGGCCGTTTTGAAATGGCTGACAAAGGTATCATTTTTCTTGATGAGATAGCTGAATTACCTGCAAATCTGCAGGCAAAACTCCTTCAAGTACTCCAGGAGCACCGATTTGAGCGTGTAGGTGACAACAAGGTCATCAAAACCGATTTCAGGTTAATCGTGGCTACCAACAGAAACTTGTCAACCTTAATCGAACAGGGGAAATTCAGACAGGACCTCTATTACCGGCTGAACATGCTACAGATTCGGGTACCCCCTTTAAGAGAGCGCCCCGAAGACATTTCCTACTTGATTAAAGAGATGAACCAACTTGAATCCATTGCAATCAACCGACCAGCACCGAAATATAAGGAAAATGTTCTTCAATTTCTCACCTCCTATCACTGGCCTGGTAATGTCCGCGAATTGAAAAATCTGGTAAGGCGATTTGTCATCCTCAAACCAGGCGAAATCATTTCACTATCAGATATACAAAACCTTGTTAGCACTTCCCAGCATCAATCTAAAACCCCAAGTGACGATCTAGCAACTTTAGCCGAATCGGAAAAATTGTGTATAAAAAGAGCACTCACAAAAAGCAGGGGAATTGTCGGAGGCATAAAAGGTGCTGCACATTTACTTGGGGTACCTAAGTCAACCCTTCAATACAGGATAAATAAACATGGACTGATACCACACGACTATTCGTAATTCGTGCTCAATCCAATTGACAGAGCAG
>JAOZLO010000589.1 GCA_029934775.1 Desulfocapsaceae bacterium | reverse complement strand
GCCTGAGTTTTCCACAGCATCCCGGCAGAACCTTCAGATAAAACAACCATACAGGTTTTGTTAGGTTTAGTGAAAGCCAGCATCACGTTGTTATACGAAGCCTCACCAACCATTTTCCATTTATTGTTCCGCATTGAAGCAACGATGTAATCCCGCAGTGAGGAGATTTGAACATTGCCTGTAAAAACATGGATTCCTCCTTTAAAAGAATCGGTACGCATAGCCATACTCTTCTTTGATTGAAGAGTCATCTCTATGGGCAATTCAATATCACCATAACTTTCAACCACAGTTGTTACAGGAGCCAATTCGCTCTCACTTACCTGGGGCGTCTCCACTCTGTTGCTGCTGCCACCTTTCCCACTGCAACCGGCTAATACCCCAACTATCAGTAACAACATGCAACATCTCAGTACAAAACACAGACCAGCATTAAATCGCATAGCTTTATACTCCCTTTTTAAATTTAATAAATTACATTGTAATGCACAGCCAATACTATATTATATTAAATAATTATCTCAATCTTTTTCGACACCATCACATATATCCTTCAAGGAGTAGTGAACTGTGTGCCGATCATCAGGGGTAAATATGCCTGAAAAACTCAAACACATTAAAATAAACAACTTGCCGATTCGATTTGGGCAGTTTCTAAAGTTTGCAGACCTCGTTCAGGATGGAATTGAAGCCAAATTGAGAATTCAGGCCGGAGAAGTTCTGGTCAATGGATTAATTGAGACACGGCGAGGAAGAAAGCTTGAGAAAAATGATACTGTAACTCTGAATGGAATAACCTACCAAGTTACCTGATTAAGTGAATTTTTTTCATAAACCTAACCTCTCCGACGCCCAGTTACATTCTTTTCATAACAGCAAAGCGCTGTCATTGCAGCAAAAGAATGTAACTGGGTATTAGAAAATAAAGAGAGAGGCTCATTTTTAAACAAGGTTATTTTTCCAGCCTCTGATAAACTCAATCAAAGTCCTGACACCTGTACCGGAAGGCCCCTTGGGAATATACGTTTTTTCTGTAAAATCCCATGCAGTTCCTGCAATATCCAAGTGTGCCCAAGGCACGTCACCAACAAATTTTTGTAGATAAGCTGCAGCTGTAATGGTGCCAGCAGTTTTCCCCCCGGTGTTTTTAATATCAGCTACCCTTGACTCTATCTGTTTTGAATATTCTTCACCAAGTGGTAAACGCCACAAGGGTTCACTGCATACAGTTCCTGCATCGACCAGCTGTTTAGCCAACTTATCATTATTGCTCAAAATACCAGTATAGTGGTGACCAAGTGCTACTATTACTGCTCCTGTCAAAGTTGCCAGATCTACAATACAGGAAGGTTCATATTTTTCAATACCATATGCCAGTGAATCTGCAAGAATAAGTCGACCTTCAGCATCAGTATTTTCAATTTCGGACGTTATTCCTCCAAAATGAGTGATAACATCACCGGGTTTCAGAGCATTTGAACCAGACAGATTGTCTGTGGAAGGAATAATTGCCACTACCCCAACCCCTGGTTTTTCCTTTGCAATAGTTTCCATGGCAGAGAGAACTGCCGCACCACCACACATATCATATTTCATATCCATCATTCCGGAAGCAGGTTTCAGACTTATCCCTCCGGAATCAAAAGTCAGTCCCTTGCCGACCAGTAAAATTGTATCTGATTTTGCCTCTGGTCTGTATTCTAGAATTATGAGCTTGGGTGGCTCTTTGGAACCTTGATTAACAGCGACAAGACCTCCCATACCGAGTTCTATCATCTCCTTTTTGTCTAACACTCTGCATTTTAACTGATGATTTCTTGCAAGTTTTTTTGCATAACGGGCAAAATGAACGGGTGTCCACCCATTTCCAGGCTCGTTTGCCATATCTCTGGCAGCATTTACAGATAGAGAGCAGTTGACCGCTCGTTCAACACCCTTTTTAATAACTGCAGTTTTAGATGATGTAAAAAACACAAGCTTTTTCAATCCATGATACGTTTTCCCGACAATCTCTTTCTTTTTATATTTTGAAAATTTATAATCACCAAGCAGAACACCCTCTGTGAGATACTCTGCAACATGCTCTCTCTTAAAGCCGGCACATGGTTGCAATGAAATACATACGTTCTTGACATGATTTTTTTTGCACTGTTGTGCAATAAGACCACCAGTACTCCTCAATAATTCACGGAGCTTGACTGGTTCATCCAGGTCATTAATTTTGCCTAATCCAATCAGTAAAAGTCTTTTGGATTTCAGTTTTACATAATCATCACCAAATGATGGATAAAGTTGCAGCAATTCACCTTTCTTCCCATTGAACTCCTCCAGCTTGGAAATTTTTTGCAATAGTGGACTGAGTAAATTTATTCCGTCAAGAACTTCTTTTTCGTTTACTGTAATTAAACAAACGAGTAAATCTCCGGAATAGTTTATTACATCACTTTTAGAAACAACCACTTGAGTCGATTTCATTTTCAACCTGAATTAGTATTTGTCCATAGATGAGT
>JAOZLO010000104.1 GCA_029934775.1 Desulfocapsaceae bacterium | reverse complement strand
ATGGGAATTTTTCAAGGGTTCATGGATGATGACTCAATTGAACTGGTCGGAGTGGAAGCAGGAGGAAAAGGAATCAACAGTGGCCAGCATGCTTCCAGGCTATGCGGAACTGATGCAAGTCCTGGAGTAGCACAGGGATACAGAACCATGTTCCTGCAAAATAATGACGGTCAGATGCTTGAAACCCACTCAGTTGCCGCAGGCCTTGATTATGTTGGAGTAAGTCCAATACTTTCGGATCTCTGGGAAAAAAAGCGAGTTCGATTTGAATCGGCCACTGATAAAGAGGTCATGGAGGCTCTCGACCTTACCATGAAAATGGAAGGTATTATCCCGGCTCTTGAATCAACTCATGGTTTCGTCCAGGCATTTAAAGAAGCTCCGCATCTGTCACCTGAAGATGCAATTATTATAAACCAGTCAGGAAGGGGTGATAAAGATATCTTCACAATAGCTCACGCATTTGACGACCCTTCGTGGAAGGAATTCATAATTGCACGTGGCAAAGAATACGAAAAATAATCGCACCCATTTCTCAACGAAGCTGTATACGTACATTGGCGGTATAATCGACCTTATAATTTTAATATTTACTCCTCAATTCGAAGCCGGAGTTTATGCCCTGACTTCATGAGGGTGCTTATTTCTTATCTTTTATGACAGAAGCCCGGGAATAAGGTACTAACACCCCACAAGGGGGTATAAGTACCATGGTAGTACATCGAACAACATAATTCCAAAATACATTCCTCAGTTTCTTGTCTTTTATGACAGAAGCCCGGGAATAAGGTACTAAACATTCTCTTACAAGAGAGCTCGACTACACGGTAAAATCATAATGAACTTAGAGAAAAACTTACGTACCCGACAGAATAACAGTGCCATCCTGTTGATGACCCATATCGTCCTTGGATACCCATCTTTTGAAGTCAACAGACAGGTCATAAAACAGATGGTTGATAACGGTGTGGACTGTATCGAAATGCAGATCCCTTTTTCTGAACCGATGGCGGACGGTCCTGTTATCCTGAAGGCAAACCAGGACAGCCTGGCACAGGGAACAACCGTAGAACAGTGTTTGGAATTCGGATCTGAAATGACTTCTGCCTACGATATTCCTTTTCTTTTCATGACCTATTACAACATCATCTTCAAATATGGAGAAAAACCCTTTCTCATGGCCGCTCAAAAAGCCGGTATTCAAGGGTTGATCATCCCGGATCTGCCCCCCGAAATGAGCCCCGAATTTTTCAACTATGCAAAAGATCTAGAAATTGCACCAATTCTCATCTACGCCCCCACCTCTACCGATGCCCGAATGACCGAACTCAACACCTTTGCTGATGGATTTATTTATTGCGTTGCCCGTCGCGGGGTCACAGGTGCCAAGTCTGATTTTGGCAACAAATTCGACCACTATCTTAACAGATGCAAAACTGCCACCAAACTCCCACTGGCTGTAGGGTTTGGTATACAGGACAGAGCGGATGTTGAAGCGCTGATAGGTAAAGCTGATATGGCTGTTATCGGCTCAAAGACTATCCAGCTTGTAGATGAAAAAGGGGCAGAAACGGTTGGTCCATTTATAGCCGGTTTGCGCTAGCCCTTCTCTTATCACTTCCACATAGCCACGGGTATGGCTATTCATTTTTCGATAAAAAAAAGGAATACGTTGATGGCAAGTAATAGCGGTTCGAACAATGCTCTGGAAACCCAAAGTGTTTTATGGGACTTAACCGATATTTATATGGGAATAGATGACCCGAAAATATTCGCTGATATAGACTGGTGTACTGATGAGGCACAAAGTGTTCACGCTGAATATTATGACAAGGTCGCAGATCTCGATGCCAGACGTCTGCTCAATCTCGTTTTACGATTAGAAAAAATTGATTGTACCCTTTCCAAACTTGCGACATTCTCATTCCTCAACTTCACAACTCAGATTAATAACGCCAAAGCTGGTAGTCTCGATCAAAAAATTCATGAACTCGTGTCATTGTGCGGTACTGAAACCATCTTCTTCGAGTTGGAATGGAATCGGATAACAGATCAGAGTACGATAGATATTCTCCATGACCAACTCCTCAGGGGATATCGCCATTACCTCTCTTCCATGAGACGATACCTGCCTCACCAGCTCTCAGAAAAAGAAGAACAACTTCTGCTGGAAAAGAATATAGCAGGCAGAAACAGCTGGATAACTCTCTTTGATAAAGTTTTCGGTAATTTAAAATTCGGCGACGAACAAAAAACCGAAGAAGAGGTTCTTACTGATCTTTACCATGAAAACAGGGAAATAAGAAAAAAAGCTGCTCAGGATATGACTGATGGGCTGAAGGAACAAAACCATATACTTACCCATATTTTTAATACCCTGGCAACCGACAAAATGGTGACTGACCGGATTCGAAATCACAAAAGCTGGGTCAGTTCCATGAATCTGGATAATCAATTAAAGGAGAGAACTGTTGCGACCCTGGTTGAAGCTGTCACTTCACGCTATGATATAGTCCATCGTTATTATCGTGTAAAACAGAAATTACTTGACCTTCCTGAACTCAAAGATTACGACAGATACGCTCCCCTCCCCTCACTTCCCAACCAGATAATCAGCTGGTCAACATGCAGGGAAACAGTGCTTACCTCTTTTTCTGATTTCTCTCCTGAGTTAGCTGAAATTGCTGAAAAATTTTTCAGCAAAAAATGGATTCATGCTCCAGTAAAACACGGCAAACGCGGCGGGGCCTTTGCTCACCCCTGTGTTCCAGATCTCCATCCCTATGTGATGGTTAATTACACCGGCAATTTAAGAGATGTGTCAACAGTTGCCCATGAACTGGGCCATGGCATTCACCAGGTTCTCTCAGCACAACAGGGGTACTACAACAGTGATACGCCACTTCCACTTGCAGAAACAGCCTCTGTTTTTGCAGAACTCCTGGTTTTTAAAAGTCAACTTGAATTACTCGCAGATAAAAATGAAGTACGAGCGTTTATATGCCAGAAGTTGGAATCAATTTTTGCCACAGTATTCAGACAGACTGCTATGAACAGGTTTGAAGAACAGATGCATAACTCCAGACGTATGGAAGGAGAATTAAGCAATGAAAAATTCAGCAGTCACTGGATGGAGACACAGCAGGAAATGTTTGGAAGTTCGGTCACTTTGAGCAAAGACTATGGCTTCTGGTGGTCATACATCCCCCACTTTCTCTCAACACCCGGTTATGTCTATTCCTATGCCTTTGGAGAACTGCTGGTACTTGCACTCTATGGTATCTACCTGAAGGAGGGACAGTCATTTGTCAAAAAATATATTGAATTACTCTCCGCCGGCGGATCGTCCACACCATATGAACTGCTAAAACCATTTGGTATTGACCTGGATGATCCTTCCTTCTGGCAGACCGGACTCACCGTCATCGAGGATATGCTGGAGCGTATAGAGTAGGTCAGAAATTCTCCTGTGTTTTTTTAATCCCTTTTATTGCGGCGCCAATGGGGATGGGTTATTTCGAATTTATTAATCTTATAATTGAGCGCTCTCGGACTCACCCCAAGTTTTTTTGCCGCATTTTTCTGCACCCATAAACATTCTTCCAATACCCGTAAGATAAGTTCCTTTTCCTGGGCAGCAAGAGAGAGTCCTTTTCTTTCAGTCCCCGGACTCCCCTCCTTTTCGGCACCATTCTCTTTGGCCTTTACGTTTTTTGATTGTATTTTCTCTGGAATCGACAAATTGTCGGCACATATTTCAAAATCATCTTCCAGGATCACCGCCCGTTCAATTGTATTTGCCAGCTGCCTGATATTGCCTGGCCAATCGTATTCCTGAATTATTGTTTCTGCTCCTTCTGAAAAACATCCAATATCTCGACGCATCGATTTACAGCATTTTTTCAGCAAAAGATTTGCCAGAGGTAACACACACTCTCTTCTCTCTTTCAGTGACGGAAGACGTACTGGCAAAACATTAATCCGATAATAAAGATCCTCACGAAAAAGATCCAATTCCACCTGTCGTACAAGATCCTTGTTAGTAGCAGCAATAATTCGGACGTCAGCAAAAATAGTTTTATTGCCTCCCACTCTTTCAAAGGATTTCTCTTCAAGAACTCTTAAGAGTTTTGTCTGTAGCTGTAAATTCATATCCCCAATTTCATCTAGAAATATTGTGCCACCGCTGGCCTGTTCAAATCTGCCAATTCGTTGCTTATCGGCACTGGTAAAGGCACCCTTTTCATGACCAAAAAGCTCCGATTCAAGTAAATTTTCAGGAATATTTGCACAATTAATTTTAACAAAAGGTTTTCTTCTTCTAGGGGAGTTAAAATGAACTGTTCCGGACAAAAAACTTTTCCCGGTCCCGGTATCTCCGGTAATCAATATTGTTGAATCTGTCCCGGAAAAACGTTCCAGGCGGCTCAGAATCTGCCTCATCCCTTTGCTCTCAGCAATTACTTCACCAAAATCATAGACGACATCCTGTTTTCTTCGATGATAGGCAATTTCAAAGCTCTGATCACGAATTTCGATCGCCTTGTCCACTGCAATATTAATCCTTTCCGGAGAAACCGGATGCACAAGAAAATCACTGGCTCCACTATTTATTGCTTTAACTATAACCTCAGCTTTTTCAGATCTGCTTGTTAAAATAATCGGTAAAAACGGGTCTTTTCCATGAATATCTTTCAACATTTTCATGGATTTACCGTTTGATGAATCGATATCGAGGAAAACCAGATCATATTGTTTTGCTTTGATCTCCCCTTGAAATTCTCTTTTATTCGATTTACATGTTAACAGACATCTGTCCCGCAAGGCTGATACCATTCTCATGGCGGTGGTTTCAATTGAATCATAAATGAGTATTTTATACATAACGTGTGTATTACAAAACAGTAAATGTTATTTCAAAATTGTAATTACCTTACCATGTTATACGAAAGAAGAGCAAAAAAATCAATTAAAAGTAACTTTTTTTATGACTGACACTCCTCGCTCCACGAACACACCATTTCCATCCCATAACAATATCGTAAAAGAAGATAAAAAATGGATGCGAATAGCCCTGATAGCAGCAAGAGAAACAGCCGCAAAAGGCGAGGTCCCGGTCGGAGCAGTTTTGGTCAAAGAAAATAAACTCATCTCCAGAGGAGGCAACAGTCCCATAGGATTACATGACCCCACGGCACATGCTGAAATAGTAGTGATCCGTGCCGGGGCATCCATCTTAAACAACTACAGACTCCCGGGGACAACCCTCTACGTAACCCTGGAACCCTGTATAATGTGTGTGGGGGCAATGCTTCATGCCCGTATCAACCGACTTGTATACGGTACACCAGACCCTAAGTCAGGAGCTATTTCATCCGTATACAACATAGGAACTGATGGATTACTCAATCACAATATAAAAATCACCGGACCAGTCCTTGAGAATGAATGTTCATCAGTGCTGAAAAATTTTTTTTCCAAGAAAAGGAAAGCTTTGAAATGTATCAAGGAAGAGAAAATTTGACTTTTTTCTAAATCTGTTTACTTTTTTGATTGCCAAAATGTCCACGACAGTTTAGATAGGAGCACATATTTTTTGATCTATTCAGTAATGGAGAGGTGACCGAGTGGCTTAAGGTGCACGCCTGGAAAGCGTGTGTACGAGAGTACCGTGAGTTCGAATCTCACCCTCTCCGCCAATCTTGGTTTCGATTTTGATAGCCGGGTCCTGAGCAACAAAGAATCACGAACTCCGCCAGGTCCGGAAGGAAGCAACGGCAGTGACACTCTTCGTGTGCACAGATAGCCCGGCTATCATTTTTAAATCGCCCGACTCGACATTTCCTGCCTGGGAGGTTGTTTGAGAATAGGGATTTTTTCATATTGAGGCATGTCCCAGGTTACGGTGTCACATGTCATATCTAGTTCTTGCCAGGAAATCCCGTCCTCAAACTTTTGATCAAGTAGTCGGACAACGTTCTGTTGTCAAAACATTACAAAACAGCCTGTCTCGCAACAGAGTTGCTCATGCCATCCTGTTTTCCGGTGTTCGCGGAGTCGGTAAAACTACTCTCGCCCGCCTCATGGCCAAAGCAATAAACTGCCAGGCAGCAGAATCAACCCGTCCATGTGATGAATGCATTTCATGTCGTGAGATTGCCACCGGTGCTTCACTTGATCTCATCGAGATTGATGGGGCATCAAATAGAGGTATTCAAGAGATCAGAGAGTTAAAAGAAAAACTCCGTTTTCTTCCAACCTCTTCCCCCTATAAAATAATTATCATCGACGAAGTTCACATGCTGACAACAGAGGCTTTCAACGCGCTGTTGAAAACCCTCGAAGAACCTCCTGAGCACGTACATTTCATGTTTGCCACCACTGAAATACATAAAATACCCATTACCATTCTCTCCAGGTGTCAACAATATGAGTTAAAACGAATTTCAGCAGTCGAACTTTATGATCACTTTCACAAACTGGCCAAATCTGAAGGATTTGAGATCGAGCCAGCTGCACTGTCACTCATTGTTCGAGAGGCAGGAGGTTCTGTGCGAGACGGACTGAGTCTTCTTGATCAGATGTTCTCTTTTGGTGAAAAAACAATAGTCACCCAAGATGTCATTGAAGTCCTTGGGCTAGTTGGTAGTGAATTACTCATGCAAGTAACAACAGGACTGCTGAATCAGAAATATGAGGATGTTCTGCAGCCACTTGACCAGATATTCGACTACGGGTTGGATATCAAGAGATTTCTCGCTGACCTTATGGCACATTTTCGCTCTCTCCTGCTCTGTAAAATCGAGGGCTGTATAAATCTCATAGATTTACCGCCTGAAGAATTAATAGAATTCCAAAAACTCGCAGAAAATTACTCTCCTGAGACCTTGCACCAAAAGCTCAATCTACTCATGACCACTGCCGAAAAAATCAACTACTCGAATCAACCACGTCTCACTCTGGAAACATCCTTTCTCAGTATCATTGAAGCGGACAACATAACAAACGTCAGCACTCTCCTTGGAAAACTCGATGAAGTACTCCAGGAATTGCCCGACCAAATACCTGTATCTCCCGTTAAATCCATCCCCTCCACTTCACCGAAAATAGAGATAACCAAAGCCAAATCACCTGGAGAATATGTGCCAGTCAAGGGGGTAGAAGAAACAGTTCTGAAAGACTCCCCACCCGACAAAAACGAGGCTCGGCTTTCCGGAAAAACGGTTGAGAACGACACAGTCAGAGCTGATGATATACATGCTGTTGCAATCAAACCTCACGCAAAAGACGTACGAAAAGACTGGCTGGATTTTATTGCCTATATCAAAAATCGAAAGGTGTGGATGGCCCAGGTCCTACAGAGGGCTGACTCATTCAAACAGGAGAAAGAAGAATTACACCTCACATACAGCGATCCCACGAACTGTACCGTCCTTCGACAAAAAGACAATCAAAGACTCCTTACGGAATTTACCCTGGATTTTTTTCAAAAACCCCTCAAAATACGTTTTATAGTGCCTGAGGTTGACAACTCCCCAGGCAACTCGAAGAGTGAATTATCTCCCCATCGAAAACGACAAGAACTCGCCAATGACCCCCTCGTCATCATGGCAGCAGAAGTTTTTAATGGCCAGGTCGGCGACATCAGAGTTGGGCCGAGAAGCAGACAGGATTAAGCAGTAACATATTGACTTTCAACAAAATCGTAAAATCACAAAATTGAGGTGGTTAAGTAGATACGTAAATGAATGCGTTTTACAGCGCCATCACGTATAACAACGGTGTAAAAAATTATGGATCTCAGTAATATCATGGAGCAGGCAAGAGGAATGCAGGAAAAAATGGCTAAAATCCAACAGGATCTGGCCTCAAAAACCATCACTGGAAGCTCGGGTGGTGGAATGGTTTTGGTCACTGTCAGCGGGCAAGGGGATGTCATCTCCATTTCCATTGAAAAAAATGTCATTGATCCCAGTGAATCTGAAATGCTTCAAGATCTCATCATCGCCGCCACTAATGATGCGATCAGAAAATCCAGAGAACTCAGCAAGCAGGAAATGGCACAGCTCACCGGCGGTCTCAATATCCCAGGACTTTCAAATATTATATAAAATCAGCAGGTAATGCATGCAAGTCATCCCTCCGGCTCTGGAGAATCTTATTGAAAATCTGTCCTTCCTACCTGGAAT
Organism: Desulfocapsaceae bacterium; assembly: GCA_029934775.1. Lineage (GTDB taxonomy): Bacteria > Desulfobacterota > Desulfobulbia > Desulfobulbales > Desulfocapsaceae > Desulfomarina. The sequence continues at coordinate 171 of JAOZLO010000104.1, read as the reverse complement.
TGGTAAGAAAACAGCCACCAGACTGGCACTCAACATACTGCGCAGACCTGAATCCCAGGCAAAGAACCTGGCTCAGGCTCTACTGAAACTTCATGACTCCATTCAGCTCTGTTCATGCTGTTTCACTTTTTCAGAAAGAGATCCGTGCGATATCTGCGCAGAACCGAGGCG
>JAOZLO010000103.1 GCA_029934775.1 Desulfocapsaceae bacterium | reverse complement strand
AAAAAATGGTGGATCACTCTCTTTTACCGGGAATGAAACAGAATAGCCTATTTCCAGGTGCCGTACTGATAGCGGGGTACCTGGTCGACGCCCAGTTCATAATGAAAGTGCCTGTTGGTGCCGTGAATGGCGTGTCGTATGAAAAACGGCATCCAGTAAACCTCGCTCACAATACGTTCCTGGGCTTTTTGGTATAGATCCCTGCGTTTCTCCACGTCCATGGTTTCACGAGCCTGGTGCAGCCAGTCGCTCAGCTCCTGATCATGGTTATAATTGTAACCACCTTCGGGAATCATGAAAAAATAGGGCCAAAGTGCATCAGGATCAAAGATGTTGTAGGAGCCCCAGCCAATACCCATTACGCCGTCAGTCTTTCCGGCCTTGCACAGTTTGGCGAACTCCCCCCAGCGTCCAGAATAGTCTTTGAACTTAAGTTTGATACCCACCTTTTCCAGATAGCCTGAAGTAGCTTCACTGGCTTTCTGGTAGTCGCCAGCCACATTCCAGAGTGTCATTGTGAACCCATCTGCGAAGCCGGCTTCCTTAAGTAAAGCCTTGGCCTTTGCCGGATCGTACTGGGGAGTGACCATATCGGGTACTGCCCCGAATTGTTTGGGATTGAGAGGTATGTTTAAATCAGTGGCATGCCCGCCCAGAACGTTCTTTACAATTGCCTTGCGATCAATGGCATGCCAGATAGCCCGACGTACCCTGGAATCTTTCAGCGCTGTCGGAGTAGCCTGGGCCCTGCCCATGCCGTCAAATTGCCAGAAATAGATACGCAGTATGGGCAACTCGTTTACCGTCAGATCGGGGTTTTTCTTGAGCATGTCCACAAGATCAGTTGGCAGGGACATGGCATCGTCAATCCCTCCAGACATAAGTTCAGCTATACGGGTAGATGCTTCCTTAAGGAAGCGAAATGTCAACTTATTATAGGCAGGTACGCCTTTCTTCCAATAATCATCATTTTTTATAAGCTCGATCTTACTGCCTTCTTGGAACTTCACCAACTTAAAAGGGCCAGTTCCATTGGTATTACGAGATAGATAAGCCTCACCGTGCTTGGCCACCATGGACTTTGTCCATACAGGATCCATGGGAAATAAAATATTCATTCGCTGTAAAACCAGGGGATAGGGTTTCTTGGTTTTTATAAGGAAAGTGAAGTCATCCACTACCTCCACATCGGCGCACCAATTCCAGCCCGAGAGTTGAGGGGATTTTTGATCCGAGTTCAGGATACGTTCCATTATGGTGTAGCGTACTGCCTCGGCATTAAGCGGACTGCCGCTGTGGAATTTAACACCGGGGCGTAGCTTGAACTCCCAGGTTTGATCATCTAAAAGTTTCCAGGATGTTACCAGGTGGGGCTTTATCTTGCCGGTCTCAGCATCACGCTCCACCAGAGGATCGAATATCATGTAGGCCGCATACAAAGATGCCCTTGATGTTGTTTGATATAGATTCAAAGTTTTAACGACATCAGCCATACCAACCTTGATATGTTCTTTATTGGCCATAACAGTCCCTGTTGATGTCATCATCAAAGCGACAAACATCAATACTGTTGTCAACAAGCTCATTTTTTTCATTTTTTCTCCTCCTTGTGTTTTTAAATAATAATTTCCCGAACTATCCTGCCAGCCAGCACCTGACATCATGTCCTGGAGCAATCTCAATTAACTGAGGTACATTTTCCAAGCACTTTTTTTCTACCTTTGGGCAGCGTGATGCAAACAGGCAGCCTGAAGGTAAATTAATCAGATCGGGTACCTGACCTGATATTTCCCGCAAGGGTTGTTTACCACGTACAAATTTATCTCCCAGTTTGGGGATAGAGTTCAACAGTCCCCGGGAGTAGGGATGCAAGGGATGTTTGAATAGCTCATCAATTGAACTTTGCTCCACCACCTGGCCTGCGTACATCACTACTACCTTGTCGCTGATTTCTGCAATCACACCGAGGTCATGGGTGATCATCATGATGGACATGCCCATCTCCTCCTGGAGGCCTGCCATTAAATCAAGAATCTGGGCCTGGATGGTGACATCCAGAGCTGTGGTAGGTTCATCAGCAATTAACAGTTTTGGTTGACAGCCTATGGCCATGGCAATCATGACCCTCTGGCGCATTCCTCCAGACAATTGATGGGGGTATTCGTCCACTCTCTTTTGAGGTGAGGGAATCCCAACCAGACTCAGCATCTCAATTGATTTTTCTTTGGCTTGTCGAGCATCCAACCCCTCATGTATTCGATAGGTCTCTCCTATCTGGTTTCCTACGGTGTAGACAGGGTTGAGTGATGTCATTGGCTCCTGAAAAATCATCGAAATCTCTTTTCCTCGGATGCTGCGCATCTGTCTGGAAGAAAACCTTAATAGATCTTTACCTGCAAACTGAATTGATCCACTGGAAATTTCACCAGGTGGACTTGGAATAAGCTGCATTATGGAAAGTGCTGTAACTGATTTACCGCACCCTGATTCACCAAGCACTCCCAGGCAGGCGCCTTTTAGAATGTCAAAATTTACCCCTTCCACTGCTCTAATCACTCCTTCGGGGGTATGAAAATAGGTGGAAAGATTCTTTATACTTAACAATGTCTGCTCTGTGGTTTTCTGATTCATCATTTCTTTCCTGGAAAAAAGCAGCTCACCACGTGACCCGGGGATACTTCCACCATTGGCGGGTTGTCTCTTTTACATTGATCCTCCACCCGGGGACAGCGGGGGTGAAAATAACAGCCCCGGGGTGGGTCGATAGGGCTTGGTACATCACCTCCCAAAAGTTTGCGGGATTGACGTCGGGCTCTGCCGCCTGCCCTTGGTTGAGGGATGGCTTCCAAAAGTGCATGGGTATAGGGATGGTGAGGGTTGTTATAAAGATCACGATCTGAACCAGTTTCAACAATTTTACCTAAATACATTACAGCAATTCGGTCTGCAACGTGCTCAACTACGCTTAAATCGTGGGAAATCATCAACATAGAAAGGTTAAGATCTTGCTTAAGCCGTTCCAATAAATTAATGACCTGAGCCTGGACGGAAACGTCCAGAGCACTTACAGGCTCGTCGGCCACAAGTATCCTTGGTTCCATGGCCAATGCTCGAGCGATGCCAATACGCTGCCTTTGGCCGCCGGAAAATTCATGGGGGTAGCGAGCAGCAAAATCGGACTTCAAACCTACCTGATCAAGCAGCTCAGCTATTCTTTGTGTTTTGTTTTTGGGCTCTACCAGCCCATGTACTTTCAGGACTTCACCTATTATATCTCTCACTCGCATCCGTGGATTCAAGGATGAATAGGGATCCTGGAATATCATCTGCATGCGCCTTCGTAAGGTTACCATCTTTTTGCGCGACTGGTTGATTACCTCCCGGCCCTCAAAAATGATTGATCCGGCGGTCGAACGATACAGCCCGATGAGACATCGTCCCACTGTGGTTTTGCCGCAGCCCGATTCACCAACAAGACCTAAAGTTTCACCTTTATTTATATGAAAATTCACACCGTCGACTGCAAATACACTTCCTACCTGTCGTCTCACCACTCCTTTGATTATGGGGAAGTGCATTTTGAGGCCCTCTACCTGTAGCATAGGATCATCTGTCATTTTAGATGCCATCAATATTTCCTCAGGTGGGGGTCAGTATAATCACGTAAAGCATCGCCTAAAAGATTTATACCCAGAGCAGCCATGAAGATTGCCAGGCCTGGAAAAGCTGCAAGCCACCAATGCATGAGCATATAGTCTCGTCCTTCAGCCAGCATTACCCCCCAGGAAGGTGTGGGTGGCTGAATGCCTAGACCTAAAAAACTCAAAAGTGATTCTCGGATGATGGATCGGGCCACTTCTACTGTGGAAAGCACAAGTAAGGTCGGCAACATATTGGGTAAAACATGTCTGGTTATGATACGCCATGAGGAATAAGCCAGAGAATGGGCAGCCAATATAAACTCCTGTTCATTCAGTTTGATTGTTTCTATGCGAGTCACCCGTGTGTATACGGGCCATCCTGTGAGTCCCAGGGCGATGATTATATTTTGTAGACTGGCCCCCAGTACTGACACCAGGGTCAGGGCCAGGAGAATGAAAGGAAAGCTCATCATGGCGTTAACAATAAAAGAGATGGCCGAGTCTACACGGCCGCGATAGTAACCGGCTAAAACTCCCAACCCCACACCAAGTATCAACTGAAGTACCACCGCTGACAGGCCAATCACCAGCGAAATTCTGGTGCCATACATAATTCTGCTCAAAAGATCTCGCCCCAGGTGATCAGTACCCAGAAAATGATCAGAACTGCTGCCTTCCATCCAGAATGGGGGCAGTAAACGCTGGGTGATATCTTGTGTGTACGGGTCATTTGGAGCAAGCCAGGGTGTGAACAGGGCGGTAGTCACCAGGCATAAGATCAGCAAGGAGCCAAGAATTCCTAAGCGAAGATGCCACAAACGCTTTAGAGTTCGGATTGTGGATGAAGGATGAGATGAGATACTGAAACTTTGACTGAGAGCTGGTTTTATCATGATTATTATAATCTCTTTAGTTTAAACGTATGCGGGGGTCAATCAAGGCAGCGAGGATATCAGCGACAAGATTGCCTACTACAACGCAGACAGCAAAGACAACCACAACGGCCTGGACAACAGGGTAGTCACCCATATGGATGGAATCCAATACCAGCTGACCCATGCCTGGCCATGCAAAAACAGTTTCAGTCACTACAGCTCCTCCTAAAAGCAGGCCAAGTTGCATGCCGATTACAGTCACTAAAGGTAAAATGGCGTTTTTGAAAGCGTGCTTGCCTAACACCAGCCACTCGGGCAGTCCTTTTGCTCTGGCGGTGCGGATATAGTCCTTATTAAGAACATCCAGCATGCCCGAACGTACCAGGCGCATATTTACCGGGAGAATCCAGGAACCCAGGGTGATGGCAGGTAGAATCAGATGGGCAAAACTGTCACTGCCGGATATAGGTAGCCAGCGCAACCATACCCCGAAGATGATGATTAACATGATGCCCAGCCAGTATAGGGGCATAGCCTGGCCCATGAGGGCGAAAAAGGTGAAAATATTATCTACGAAGGAGCCTCTTTTGACTGCAGAGATCACCCCTACAGGGATGGCCACCAAATTTATAAAAACTATAGCAGCCAGAGCCAGGCGTAGAGTGGCAGGAAATCTTTCCATGATAAGCTGTACGGCTGGAACCTTGTAAACAAAAGACTGGCCAAAATCACCATGGAACACAACTCGCCCAAGAAAGTCCTTGTATTGAATAAGAACCGGGCGATCGAGTCCCATCTGTTTTTTAAAGGCCGCAATGTCCGCCACCTCTGCCTCGGGAGGCAGCAGCATCAAAGCAGGATCGGTATTGAGAAAAAGCATAAAAAAACTCATGGCCGAGATGACCAGACAGATTGCTACAGCTTGAAACATACGTCTGATAATATAAGCTAGCATCTGGATTTCCTTCTGTTACTTCCGATCTCTTTCGGGTCTAATTCTTCCCGCTGCAAGGACCTATCCTGTTTGACCGTAAAAACATCGAACTCATCGGCTAGACGCCTGGTCTCTTCCACCTGTTTTTGGCTCCTGTCATTGCTGGTTCTGGTCATGGCCGACAAAACTCCCTCCACCACCATCAGGCAGGAGCAGCGACTCATGATCAGGGTTTCCCATTGGGTAGGAGCGACTAATTGGAGGTGAGACCATTGGGCTGGCGGTGAGGTCTCCGAATCGGTAAGTAATATTACCTGGGCATCTTTTTTGTGAAAATGCTCCATGGTTAAGGTTGTCTGCTTCGCATATCCTGTGTAAGAGATTGCGAACAGCACATCATTTTTATTTATATCCACCAACTGTCGATATAGACTGCCTCCATGGTCGTCGAGCAAAATTGCCGGCTTTAAATAATTAAGGTATTGCCAGAAATAATGGGCTATACCATGAGAGCCCAGCTGGCCCATTATAAATATCCGTCCTTCTTTTTGATTAATTATTTCAGCCGCTTGTGTGATTTTTTTATCGCTGTTCAGAGACAGGGCATTATTGAGATCGCCTATGGTAGCCTCCACGATACATGTCCATGGATTCTGGTTTTTCTCGTCTTGGGTGGCCTTCTGAACCTTGTAGCGAAGGTAGGGAGAGTCGAGATTGGAGAACAATTCACTGCGTAGGCCAGCCTTAAAATTGGCAAAATCTTTATAGCCCATCTTTTTTACAAATCTGGTCACCGTGGCCTTACTGACCCCGGCTCCCTGGCTGATCGAGTTAATGCCTTCCATGGCCAGCTCTGAGCGGACTTTCTTAAAATATTTTACAATATTGACTTCACCATTTGTCATATGAGGCAGATTTTTGATCCGCAAAAACAGACTGTCGTTAATCATTGTGGCCCTTTAATTTCATTTTATGAAAATATTATGAAATAATAGTTTCATAATTAATAGAGTAGCCATTTATTTCTGTCAAGCTTTTTTCTGAAGCCTTATATAAAAAATACTACAAAATATTCAGGATGCCGCGAAAAAGAACAGTCAGTGTCGCCTCCTACAGATAGCGTAGACTCCGAAATTCTCACCGGACAGTACTGAAAAAAATGTGAAACTGAAATTAGCGATCTGTAGTAGACACATCAACCTGAGTGTGGTCTGATGAGATCAGAAATTTTTGGTGGTCTGGCAGTAAATCTAAGAAATTTTCATATTCTCCGTCAATTGTCTGGCACGGAATTTGGACTCATTGAATACATTTGCGGTAACTGCTCACGGGGTACCGCATCTCTTCCCGGTCACGCCGGTTTACGTATGACTTATACGTGGCACCGGCCTGCCTGCAAAAATCTACGGCACCCTGTAAACAGTTACAAGTACGGAGGTTAGCGAAGTTCGGATGCTTACTCCATGAGTAGTTATCATTTGAGCGATCAAAAAATGAGAGGCATTTCAAGATGGGACTAAAAGAAGAACTGTGTTCAGAAAAAATGAGAGATATTGCCCATTCCACAGGTATAGATGTTTTAGGATTTGCAGAGGCGTCCGAATTTACAGATTATGCATTGAGTCACTCTAGACGACGAGATCCAAAGTTCTCTTTGTCGGAGGCAAAAACAATTATAGTTGCAGGTATCTACATTGGAGGGCTAACTCTTCCTGACTGGTCAAATCCCTGGTATGGCAGAACAAGCAGGCTCTATCTTTCAGAATTTTTTCTTGATATTGTAAAACCGCTTGAACCAATTGTGAATTTTCTAAAGCAGAAGGGATATCAGGCAATTGTTTGTGATAGTTCTACTGAGGAAGGATCAATTCTTCCATTAAAGCTTGCCGCAATAAGAGCAGGCTTAGGCTGGCAGGGCAAGCATTCCTTACTTATATCAAAAAAGTATGGGACGTTTTTAGCACTTGGCGGAGTTATCACAAACGCTGATCTTGATTATAATACCAAAGAAGAATCCAACCGATGCCACAAATGTGACAAATGCCAGAAAGCCTGTCCCTTAGCAGCGTTAGATCAACCTTATGCCTTGAATAGAGAAAAATGTCTATCAAATATATTGCAGGTTGACCATTTGCCTACAGAGGCTCTGCCGGTTATGGAAAATAGAATTGGTGACTGTGAAATATGCCAGCAAGCCTGTCCTTGGAACAAAAAACACCTGGATAACCCTTTACTAACGGACAATACAAAATATTTTCAAGAAAGAATCGAAGCCTGGAAGAACTTTTTCTACTTACCAAATTTAGCTAAACTGACTGAAAAATAATACAAAAAAACTCTGGGTCATCTTAACACTGATATTCCATTTGAACTGTTTCACCGAAACGTTTTGGTAGGATTGGAAAGAGCAAAAAAAATGGAGTGAAAAGGGGGAGGGGCTTTACGGCTTCTCTCGAGTTGGGCAGCATGTATCCCCACCCAGTCTGACCATACTCAGCATTCAAACAAAATAATGTCTATACAATCTGCTTTAGAAGGTGTGGTTGTGATGAACAAAATGTCTGTGAGAGAGCGTATAGAAATGTACTGGAAATTCTTTTTCGAAAAGGCGGCAAAAACTCCAAAACTCCCAGACACAGTGTTTTTTTTTAGCGGTGACACAGGTTATTTTAAAGGCTTTAAGGAGATTGGTGAAAAATATGGGCCGTTTGATGTCACCTCTCTCGAATGTGGTGCCTATAACGAACGCTGGTCAAACATTCTTTGTGAATTATACCCTCAGTTTTTCTCTTTTTGCTCCGTCAACTGCCGCTGAAGGGCGGCCGGATCTGTAACCGGCATCTTACAAGTGAAGTCGGAGCACACATAGGCAGAGGCTTTGCCCTGTATCCGTGTTACAGTATTCAATAAG
>JAOZLO010000588.1 GCA_029934775.1 Desulfocapsaceae bacterium | reverse complement strand
ACTTCAATGCTTGTGTATGCGCCATAATTGCCATGAAACTTTCTGCATTTTGAACAGTGGCAATTTACAACATCTCTCGGTTCTCCGTGGATCTCGAAACGCACTTGTCCACATAGGCAACTCCCTTTAGTTTTATTGCGAGCATCATTATTAGTCATTTTGTCTCCTGTTTTTGGTTTGGCTGGGTAGTTGGTTATGCTCATGTGCCAGCCTCAATCCTCAGTAACTCAACTACATCGAGATATTTGTCGATATCTTCAGCGCCGGCATCTTCACAAAATTCCAGCATGGTTGCTGTGGCAGCTGCTCGGTTCATGTCGATTACCTCATGGACGGAGGTCTAGTTGAAGATCTGATACGCCTGGTCGATCAGGGTTAGCGTTAAACTCGATCTTCTCCTCGATGCGGTCGAGGCGCTGAAGGATCTTTATATACTGCTCTTCAATGCGATTCAAACTTAACTGAATGTTGGTTGTAGATTACACTATATAATCTCCTTTAGTATTCTCTCTTGTCAAGACAACCAAGCACTACAATTCAAATACCACAGGTCTATTGATTGGCCGGTATCGACCATCACATACACTGGCATTGATAAACACAGCATTTTCCCTCCTGGTGCTACCATACCCTTCGTGGATATGACCGAACACATTATACTTGGGATTGATTTGCTGAATCCTCTCCAGAAGATCAACGCAGCCCTGGGGAATACCTCTGACATTATCCAAGATTGCAGCCGGTGGGCCATGGGTTATCAGGACGTCAGTGTCCTCTGGTATCATCGCCCACTTCTCACGGATAGTTGAACCTCTGTCGGCCATGAAATACCAATTCATAAAAGTTGGCGTCCAGAGAGAACCGTAAAAAGTAACCCCCTCAATAATGACAGAGCTGTCTTCCAGGTAGATGATGTTTGGATCTGCCCGAGTGAGTGCCTGCACTGCTGAATCATTATTCGACTGAAAGAGCTCATCATGGTTCCCGGCAATAACTATTTTATGTTTGCAGGGCTGATCCAGAAGCCAAGTGCGAAAATCCTCAATTTCTTCCAGACTGCCATATGAACAAATATCGCCGGCCACCAGGAGAACATCACCAGCAGGTATCTTAATCTGGTTGTGTAGTCCGTGGGTATCGGCTATTGCTATTATTCGCATGTTCAGACATCTCCCCATCTTTCGCCAGCATCTACCACCCCATTTATAAAGTGATCCCTAATTACAGTAAGGTACCTGATGCTGTCTAATATTTTTGATGCAGGAGGGCTTCTGTTGTCATGCCGTTGCCTCCCTTCCAAAAAGGGCATAACCCCCTCTAAGGTTGGCACGTGCACTTTTATTCAGGAATTTTATAGAATGTGGAGACTTGCGGAATAACTTGAAGATGGATAGTTGCCCCATGCCGGTAATCATGGTGGTGTAATAGACTTGCGGGCCGTTGGTATTCTTGTTCTCGTAAGTTCCTTCTTGGATCTCAAACCAGCCGCTATCTATGTATCGCTGGTATGGTGCGTTGCTGTTATCCAGAATTCTTTCGAAGCGTAACCACTTAAAAAGGTTTTTCTGTCCTATGACAGCACCGGACTGACTACTGATCACCTTTGCAAACTCACCAACCTTGATTGATTTAGTTGAGGCGGAGATTGCTTCCGCCAATTGAACCTTGGGTGCCTGCTCCTTGGCTACTTCTTCAAATTGCAACATTTGTTCTGCCTGATCTGCTGCAAGGCGGAGGGCTTCATGGAATGTTTGAGGGACTTGAATTTTATGCCGGGCTGTTTCTTCGCATTTGAGGAAATAGTCTCTGACTTCGTTACCAGTGTCAGTTTGCTCCGCCATGACAACTTTTTTCCCGGTGTCAATTGTCAGGGCATAATCTTTTCGATTGTGGCCACCGCTTCCTTTTTGCTCCACGATATTGTGGAGCAAAACATAATCCTGGTTTTCCATGAAAAATGGATTATCGAGGACTTTAAGATTTAAAATCCAGAAGAAACAGAACGACCTTTCAGAGTTCGGGATAATCGGATTTGAAATCCAGAAAAGCAAATGCGGGGAATTCTCCTCTTTTAGTACAGCAAGATTGAAGTTTTCCTGAATTTGAGGAAAACCCGCTAGAAGGTTAAGAATATCCAGCCAGGTGCCATCTCACTCAGATATTGTTACGAGCGAAAAGTGATGAGGGAGATTCCCCTCATCAAATGTGAAAAAATAACACATCAGAAAAACTCGAAAAAAGGAAAGCGATGTGGGTGAGAACCACATCAAAGCATCAGTAATCTCACGGCGCAACTTTGAGCCACGAAACTATCGATCAGGTAATATCGTTAAAAGCATATAGGGGGGGGGGGAGGTGGACATGCAGCCCATGATTACGACCTTCAATATCAAGAACCAATGCCAGATCAGCAATAGACTGCCTCAAAGCCGCAGGACAGTATGAGGGGCTTATCAGGCAAGGGTGGCTTGTACTTGTGTGTCAACCTCAATTCTCAGCAGTTCGAGAATATAAAGATA